>JAUIEG010000524.1 GCA_030428745.1 Alphaproteobacteria bacterium | reverse complement strand
CAGCCGGGTCATATGGATATCGGCCCGTCAAATTCTCATAAGCTGGATGATGCGGCGGAAAATGGCTGCCGATAGGCGTTCCGAAGCCGAATAATCCCGCCTTGATGACGGCGTTCTTGTCGATGGCGTGACTGAGCGCGCGCCTGACGCGGATATCGTTGAAGGGCGGCTTGCCATTATTGATCGCGAGGATCATTTCGCCCTCGCCGGTCCCCGTGATGATCTTGAACCGGTCGTCGCGTTCGATGAGCCCAAGATTTTCCGCCGCCGGATAATTCGGAAAGCCGTCAACGTCGCCCGCCATCAACGCCGCGAAGGCGGCGGTCGGATCCGGAATGAAAATGAAATTGATTTGGTCCAGGCTCGGGCGTTCGCCCCAATAGTCTTCGTTTTGAACGAGCGTCGCGGACGCGCCTTTACGCCAGCGTGAGAATTTGAACGGTCCCGTGCCGACCGGATTGCTGGCGTTTGTCGCGGCGCTTTCCGGCGCAACGATGACAGCGTCGCCCCAGCCCAAATACGTCGGAAACGCGCCCAGCGGTTCTTTCAGCGTGACGCGAACAGCATAGGGGCCAGTCGCCTCAACTGTGTCGATCATTTCAAAGATCGGACGTTGTGCGTTGGTGGACGCCGGCGCCTTGGCGCGGTTCAGCGTGAAGACAACATCCGCGGCGTCGAAGGATGTTCCGTCATGAAATCTGACGTCCTCGCGCAGCTTGAAATCGTAAACGCGCCCGTCATCGGAAACGGTCCAGCGTTCCGCGAGCAGGGGCGACACCGAGCCATCCTCATTGATGCGGGTCAGCCCCTCGAACAGATTGGCGTAAACCACTTCGTCGATCGCCGCCGCGGCGCCGCTGGTGGGATCGAGATTGGGCGGTTCGAGCTGCACGCCGATATTGAGCGCCCCGGCGGCGAAGGCGGCGGACGGACAAACCATCGCCGCCGCCAGAATGAAAAGGGCGCGCAGGATCGTCAGACGAAACATGTCGGCCATGGCCGGCATTGGCGCTCCTTTTAGGGCGGCGTCGGATTTTCCTTACTTATCAGGGTTTTCCAACAGCTCAAGGAGACTGTCATTCCGGACGCGCTGCGGCATGCAATGCTGCTGCGCAGAGCCGGGATCTCGTGAGAAAGGAGATCCCGTGTCAGCAACGCATCACTACGTGCTGCGTCGCGCACGGGATGACGGCGGAAAGGTCCTTATGGCCATTTGGCTTCCGGCGGCAGGGAGGAGAGGATTGAATCCACATTTCCACCGGTCTTGAGGCCAAAGGTCGTGCCGCGGTCATAGAGCAGGTTGAACTCGGCGTAGCGCCCGCGCTGGATCAGCTGTTTTTCGCGATCCTCGTCTGTCCAGGGCTGGTCCATGCGTTTGGCGACGAGCGCCGGATAAATGTCGCGGAACGCCTTGCCCACATCCTGCGTGAAGGCGAAATCCTTGTCCCAGTCGCCGGAATTATGCCGGTCATAAAAAATGCCGCCGACGCCGCGCGGTTCGTTCCGGTGCGGCAGGTAGAAATATTCATCGCACCACTTTTTGTATTTCGGAAAATATTCCGCATCGTGAGCGTCGCAGGCGGCCTTATAGGCGGCGTGGAATGCTTGCGCGTCTTCGTGACCCTCGTCGCGATAGGCGGGGTGCATGGGGTTCAAGTCGCCACCGCCGCCGAACCACCATTTCGTTGTCACGATCATGCGCGTGTTCATATGCGCCGCCGGCGCATGGGGGTTGCGTGTATGCGCAATCAGCGAAATCCCCGACGCCCAGAAACGCGGGTCTTCTTCGGCGCCCGGAATTTGTGTGCGGAATTCTTCTGAAAACTCTCCATGGACGGTTGAGACATGCACACCCGCCTTTTCAAAGACGCGGCCTTTGAGAATGCCCATTTGGCCGCCGCCCTGACCGGGACCGCGCTCCCAGGGCGTGATCTCGAACTTGCCGGGCGCCATGTCGGCGTAAAGATCGCCCGCCTCGCGCTCAAGGCGCTCATAAGAGGCGCAGATCTGATCACGCAGGCTTTCAAACCAGGCTTTGGCGGTTTCGTTGTTTTCTTCGAAATTCATTTGACGAAGTCCCTTTCCGGACTTTTACTGTCTACGGATATCCATTGACCCGGTCAAAGCTCGCGCGGAACGAAAAGCCCTTTCACCTTGTTACCAAAGAGGAAGTAAACCGAGGTGAAATCATGCGAGATTTAGCGGACCAGATAACGTGGGTTGTAGTTGCGGACGGGGAAAAAGCCTTGATCTTTGTCAACGATGATACGCCGGAACAGCCCTTTTTAAATGTGATTTCCAAAGAAAAAATCGACAATCCGCCGACGCGTGAACAGGCGGCGAACCGCCGTGGCCGGTTCAATGACGGCGGCGCGGACGGCGCTCATCGATCTGCCGTGGCGGATACTGACTGGCATGAGTTTGAAAAGGAACGTTTTGCAAAGGATTTTGCGGAAACGCTGAACAAGGCCGCGATGAATAATAAGTTCGATCACCTTGTTCTCTTTGCGCCGCCGCAGGCGTTGGGCCGGTTGCGCAAGGAGTTTCACAAGGAAGTGGAGCAGCGGCTGGCCTTCACGGTTGATAGTGACCTTACCAATCACCCGGTGGAAGAAATCGAAAAACATCTGGTCAGGGCCAACAAAGAAGAAGCCGCCGGCGAGACGCTGGTTTAACCGGCGGCCCACCCCACTTGCCGCCGGGCCTCGGCCAGCGCCACCGCCGCTGCGACCGCTACATTAAGAGAGCGCGCCCCGGGGGCGAGAGGGATTTTCAGGCGGGCGTCGGCCCGCTCATGGACCTCATCCGGGGCG
>JAUIEG010000523.1 GCA_030428745.1 Alphaproteobacteria bacterium | reverse complement strand
ACCTTGCGCCCCTGTTCCGGGCGGAGCTGAAGCTGCGCAATCTCGACAACACCGGGACCGCGCATTAGCGCCCATAGACAATCCTCTGGCGCAGGCGCTAGCCTGACGTCATGACCGTCACGCTTCATGGCTTTCCCTGGGATGCGAACTCCTCTTATGCGCGCGGACCGGCGCTGGCGCCGGGCGTATCGCATCCTGAACCGGGCGGTCTTTCCACACGCGAGGTCCTTGGCATTATAAGCGCCTTGCCAGCTGCGCCCCTTGGCGCTGACATTGTGGAGCTGAACCCGGAACGGGACATCAACATGATGACCGCACAAGTCGCCGCGCGGTTCGTGAAGGAGCTCGCCGCCCTGATGGCGGCCGCCTAACCCCCCTCCCGCCTCCAAAGCTTCCCGCCTTCGCCCCGTTTCCGCCTTGTTCCTCGGCTTTGTTGGGGCCTTCTTGGCCCGCGGGGCAAACCGGATTAGGCGTTGTCACATGGTGAATGCGAAATTAAGCGATCGCCTTTTCAAGGACCCGCGGCATTATCAGCTGGCGACCCTGTCGGCGCTGCTCGCCTTCGGGGTCACGACCCGCGCCTTCGAGATTTCTCCGATCCAGATCGCCGCCATTTTCGCGGCGGCGCTTATGGTTCAGCTTCTCGGCTCCTTCATGACCGCAACCCGCTTCGATCCGCGCAGCGCCATGATCACGTCTCTTTCCCTCTCGCTTCTCTTGCGCGCCGACACGTTCGCGCCCCTGATGATCGCCGCGGCGATCGCCGTCGGATCGAAATTCATGTTCCGGCTTTACGGCAAACATGTCTTCAATCCGGCGAATGCAGGCATTGTCGCGCTCCTTCTCCTGTCGCAGACCACCATGCCCGGCGCAGCGTGGACGCCGTCGGGCCAATGGGGAACGGCGCTATGGCTCGCCGCCGCCCTTGCCGGCGCGGGGATGATCGTCACCTATCGCGCCGCGCGCCTCGATGTGCCGCTTATTTTTCTTGGCGGCTTCGCAGCGCTGATCGTTGCGCGCGCCTTGTGGCTTGGCGATCCGTTGGCGATCCCGCTCCTGCGTCTGCAAAATGGCGCGCTGGTGCTGTTCGCATTCTTCATGATCTCCGATCCGAAAACGACGCCCGACGGCGCCCTTGCGCGCGGCTTTTTCGCCGCCGCCGCGGCGCTCATCGCTTATATCATGACCTATCACTTCTTTATTTCGGACGGGATTTTCTACGCACTGGCGATCATGTGCGTGTTGCGCCCGCTTATCGAGGCCTTCGATCCCGCGCCGCATTATCGCTGGGGCGATCCGGTTTCGCCCCCGCGATGGCTGTTTCGTTTCCTGCCGCGCCCCACACGCGCCCGCCCCCATCCGCTACCCGCCGAATAAAAAGGGAGAGACCTTATGCGCCGTTCCTTGAAGAAAACCCTCATCGCCGCAACGTCGGCGGTCGCCGCCCTGGCGCTCACCGGCGGCGCCGTCGCCTTTTGCGGCTTTTACGTCGCCAAGGCCGACACGAAGCTGTTCAACAAGGCGTCGAAAGTCGCGATCATGCGCGATGGCGACCGCACCGTCATCACCATGGCCAATGACTACCAGGGCGATTTGAAAGAATTCGCGATGGTCATTCCGGTGCCCGTGGTGCTGCAAGAAGGGCAAATTCACGTCACCGAAAACGCCATCCTCGATCATCTCGACGCTTATACGGCGCCTCGGCTCGTTGAATATTTCGACGAAGACCCGTGTCAGATGTATTTCCGTGAAGAGCTCGCCATGGCCGCGCCGACAGCCGCAGTCGAAGACGGCGGCGGCCGCGCCCGCAAAAACGGTTACGGCGTCACGATAGAGGCCGAATACACCGTCGGCGAATATGACATCCAGATTCTCTCCGCTGACCAGTCGGACGGCCTCGCGGCGTGGCTGACGGACAATGGTTACAAACTGCCCGAAGGCGCGGAAGCAACGCTCGGCAGTTACATCAAGCAGAACACCAAATTTTTCGTCGCCAAGATCAATCTCGAAGAACAGGCCGAGACGGGCCTGAAATATCTGCGGCCCTTGCAGATCGCCTTTGAACACGCCCGTTTCAGCCTGCCGATCCGCCTCGGCACGGTGAACGCGGACGGAAAACAAGAGCTGTTCGTGTTCGCCCTTACCCGCTCGGGCCGCGTCGAAACCACCAACTACCGTACGGTGAAATTACCGACGGGTCAGAACATCCCGCTTTATGTCAAAGGCGAGTTCGGTGAGTTCTATAAATCCATGTTCCACGAACAGGTGGAAAAGGAAAATGGCCGCGCGGTCTTCCTGGAATATGCCTGGGATATGAACTGGTGCGACCCATGCGCCGCCGACCCGCTTTCCCAGAATGAATTGCGCGAGCTTGGCGTTTACTGGCTCGATGGCGGCGCGAATAATAACGGCAAGCCCGGCGTCATGCCGCGCCGTCCCGGACCGCAACAGGCGCAGGATGTGTTCGTCACGCGTCTGCATGTTTCCTATGACGCCGATCATTTTCCCGAAGATCTGATGTTCAAGGAAACCGGCGATCGTTCAAATTATCAGGGCCGCTATGTGCTGCGTCATCCTTACAAAGGCGATGCGGAATGCGAGGCGGCCGAGGCGTATCGCGCCGAACTGCCGAAGCGTTTCGAAGCCGAAGCCCAGACGCTCGCCACCCTCACCGGCTGGGACATTGACGATATCCGCGACAAGATGGACGATGGCGGCCAGAGCTTTGAGCCGCCGAAACCGACCCCATGGTGGAAGAAACTCTGGGGCGGAGACGAGAAAGAAGGCTGAGCCGGCAGTCCCCGCACACTGGCG
>JAUIEG010000522.1 GCA_030428745.1 Alphaproteobacteria bacterium | reverse complement strand
GTCTCGGGCGCGCGCCACATAGGTTTTGACGGAGCCGAGGGGGGCGTCGAGCGCGGCGGCGGCTTCCGTATGAGAAAAGCCGGCGGCGTCGCACAAAAGGATGGCTGCGCGCTCCATCCCGTCAAGGCTGGAAAGCGCCTTTCGAAGATCGAGCGACATGCCGGCTTCGAGTGTATCGGTCCGCGGGCTTGCCGCATCGTCTTTCAGCGCGTCTTCCAGTCTTGCTGCGGCTTTCGCCTTGCGCGCATCCTGAAGGAACTCACGATAGGCGATGGCGTAAAGCCAGGACCTGAAAGAGCCCCCGCCCTTGAAGCCTGCAAGCGCGGCATGGGCCTTCATGAAGGTTTCCTGCGCAATGTCGTCGGCGAGCGCGCTGTTTCCGCAAAGCCGGATCAAAAACGCACGCAGCCGCGCCTGATGGCGCCGGACAAGCATGGCGAAGGCGCGCTCATCCTGAGCGGCCTTCGCAAGCGTGACAAGTTCGATGTCCGCCATTTCTTTGTGAGCTGGCTCCATGGAGCAAGCCTTCCGCGCTGGTGCGCCTGGGGTGACGATTCTAGACCGTTGGCTCTCTGGGAGCAAAGAAATGGAAGGCCACATAGGCCGCCCCGATCAAACCGGGAAAAGACGCGACGCCCAGCATCGGCCCGAGAGCGTCTTCTTCAGGAATGGAATAGCCAAGCAGGATAAAGGCCGCCGCGACGGCGATCAAAATGATGCCTTTGCGCAGATCCGCATAGGGGCCCACATTGTCGCGAATGATCGCCTCCACGAGCGCCGCATCGACTGTGCCGGTCTTTTCGATGGCGACTTTGATCGCGTCGTAAACGATAGTCCGCTTTTTGTAGCTGAAATAGAAAGCAGACACGATAATCACTGCGAGAGACCCAAAAACCACGAAGGGGATGAGAACATCTTCGGCCATAACTGAAATTTCCTTTTCTTTACTTCTAACGTGTTCGCCCGGCCTTTTCGCCGGCTTGTACCCTGTTGGATGCGCCGGGCTTGGCTTTTGGATGTCCGGGGCCGCGATTTTTCTCCAAAAAACGGCCACATGACGGGTTTGAGCGGCGAAATGAGCCTTTTCCGGGTCTCCTGGGACCTCTGCCGCAACGCGTCAAAAACCGGTTGAAACACCCTGAGACTCCGCTATGAAGGCCCATGGAGCGACGCAATTCCTCATCCAAATCCGCGGGGAAACCGCCTGCAAACCGGCGTAAACGCGCGAAGAAGACCAATATCGCGACGACGGCGCTGGGGGCCGAGCCTGAAAAACGCTCGCGCAAGAAAGATGCGCCCATGGCCGGAGAGGCCAAGCCCCGCGAGTTCAATGTCCATGTGAAAACGGCCAAGCGGCGCGATTACGCATCGACGCTATGGCTCAAGCGGCAATTGAACGACCCTTATGTCCGCAAGGCCAAGGCCGAGGGCTGGCGTTCACGCGCTGCATACAAGCTTCTTGAACTCGACGAGAAGTTTTCCCTGCTGAAGCCGGGCGCCCGGATCGTCGATCTTGGTTGCGCGCCGGGCGGCTGGCTGCAGGTCGCGGTAAAAGCTATTGGCAAAAAGGGCAAGGTCGTCGGCATTGATTACCTTCATGTGCCAGCGGTGCCGGGCGCAGACATTCTCGAAATGGATTTTCTCGATGAAGAAGCCCCCGACCGGCTGAAGGAAATGCTGGGCGGCGAAGCCGATGTGGTCCTTTCCGACATGGCGGCGCCGACAACGGGCCATCGATCCACGGATCACTTGCGCATTGTCGCACTCGCCGAAGCCGCGCTTGATTACGCTGAGGATGTGTTGGCGACCGGCGGCGCTTTTGTCTGCAAGGTTTTCGCCGGCGGCGCAGAGGGCGATCTTTTGGTCCGCCTCAAACAGAATTTTGAAAGCGTCAAACACGCCAAGCCGAAAGCTTCGCGCTCGGACTCGGCGGAGAAATATGTGGTCGCCACAGGGTTCAGGGGGCGGTCATGACGGTCATCACTGCAATTTACGATCAGGCTGAAAACGTGACTTGGCTCGGCTCCAACGGCCGCGCGACGATCGGCAGCTATGTAGGGCCGTCCATCGATACAAAATGGTGGGCGATCCACGATTGGGCGATCGGCATTACCGGCACAGGACCGAAACTCGAAGCGCTGGAGGCCCGTGAAAAGGATTTCCCGAAACGCGCAACGCGGCCGTTTGAAATTCTGACCTTTATGAAAGACGCTTACGGCGCCTTTGACATTGGCGAGATGGAGGAGGGGCTGAAGCGCTATTGCGGCAACGGCCTTCTCGTCCACAAGAGCGGCGCGAGCTGGGATTTTGATAACAGCTTTTGTTTGACGCCGGTAACCAAAGGCGGCTTCTGGGCGCGCGGCTCCGGCATGGATCTGGCGCTTGGCGCCGGGATCGCGCTGAAAGAATTCATCCCGTCGCCAAAGGCGCTGACCAGGCGTGTCCTGGAAATCGTCGTCGCCAACGACGTCGACAGCCCCGGCGAAATTCTCCTGCAATCATTTGACGCCGACGGCGTCCTGTCCGATCCGATAGAGGTGTGAGGTAACGATCATGCAAATCCGTGAAGCGCTGACATTCGACGATGTGCTTTTGGAGCCGGGAGCATCCGAGGTGATGCCGTCCGGTGTGGATGTGAAAGCGCGGCTGACCCGTGAGATCACGCTCAACATTCCGGTCTTGTCTTCCGCCATGGATACGGTGACGGAGGCGGAGATGGCGATCGCCATGGCCCAGAATGGCGGCATTGGCGTCCTTCACCGCAATCTTTCGGTTGAGGTGCAGGCGGAACATGTGCGCCGGGTCAAACGCTTTGAAAGCGGCATG
>JAUIEG010000521.1 GCA_030428745.1 Alphaproteobacteria bacterium | reverse complement strand
TACGGGCGGATTGATGATTGTCGCGAAGACGCGGCAGGCGGCGCAACGCCTCGGCGACGCTTTCAAAGGCCATGACGTTGAAAAAATATACTGGGCGTTGGTCGCCGGTGTTCCGCGCCCCCATGAAGGGACCATCAATCTCGCCATTGCGAAAAGAATGACCCGGGTGATGGACGGCGAAGAAGAACGCGTCGTTCCGGCGGAAGGCGAGGACGCGAAAAAGGCGCTCACCGATTATCAGCTCGTAGAAGAAGCCGGGACCGTCTCGTTCCTCGCCATGCGTCCTGTCACGGGCCGCACGCACCAGCTTCGTGTGCATGCGGCGGCCATGGATTGTCCCATTGTCGGCGACGGCAAATATGGCGGGCCTGATGCGAAGATCGAAGGCGTATCGCCGAAACTTCATCTCTTCTGTCGATCCATGCCGCTTGAGGGGCATATGCTGGAGACGTGGAAATTCTTTTCCTTCGACCGGAACGTCAAAGTTGAGTGGCCGGAGAATTTGCGCTCATGAGCGAACCTGTCCGCCCGAAAAGGTTTTACAAGGACGTTTCGGTTGTTCCCCATGAAGGCCGTTACGCCATCGCCCTCGACGGACGCATGGCGAAGACAATGGGCCGGCATGTGTTGTCCGCGCCCTGGGAAGCGTTAGCTGGCGCTGTCGCCGCCGAATGGGCGGCGCAGGGTGAGCATATTGATCGCGCCACCATGCCGCTTACGGGCATGTTATCCGCTTCTGTCGATGGCGGTGTTGGCGAAGCCGAACAGTGGCGTGAGGAGATCGTGAAGTATCTCGGCTCCGACCTTGTTTGCTACCGCGCCGGAGAGCCCGAAAAGCTGGCGGCGCGCCAGGCGGCGGTCTGGGACCCTTATGTAGAGTTCCTGCGCGCGGAGTTCGGCGCCATTCTGGTGACGACGTCTGGGATTATTGCAGTACCACAGGCGGACGCCTCCCTGGTCGCCATAAGAAGCGCGCTGACAAAAGCTGCGCCGGAAACTCTGTTCGCCTTGCAAATCGCAACGGCGATTGCGGGATCGGCGGTGTTGGCGCTGGCGCTCTGGAAAGACTTTGATGACGCTGAGACCATCTTCGATGCGTCGCGTGTCGATGAACGGTTTCAGGAGGAGCAATGGGGCGTCGATGAGGAAGCAAAGACGAGAGAAGAACGGCTCAAGGCCGATTTTCTTGCTGTGGCGCGGTTTCTCGCCCTCACGAAAGACTGATTACATATCCAGCGTTTCGCCGCGATTGAGCGCCCGGAACCGCATCAGTTCCTCGCCGGTCAACACCGTGTCTTCGTCAGCATCCATGGAATCGAAGTCGAGAAGATATTCGCGAACGTAATCCTGCAGGCTCATTGTCTCTGCCGCGCCAGCCATGAAGGCGAATTTTTCGCGCGCATAAGCCTCGGTCTGCTGCTGCGCAACGGATGGATCGAGCTCTTCGAGAAAAGCATCATACTGGCGCTGCCTTGCGATTTCTTCTGTCGGCGCATCCGCCTTGCGGGCGTCGTTTTTCCGCCAGCCATCGACGAGAGTGGCGAATTCTTCTCTCGTCATCGCCTCATTGCGGTCGACATCAGCGACAATGAAATCGAGCTTGGCTTCCTCGAAGGCTTCGGTGCGCGTTAGGGCTTCGCCGTCGAAAGAGGCTTTCAAGCGTTCAAGCGTCGTCTGTCCGGCTTCCGTTTCCCGATAAGGCATATCGCGTGAAAAGGTGACGGTGCGTTTGTCGGTCTCGACCACTTCGCCGTTGATTGTGCGTTTTAGCGTGAAGGTTTGTTGGAGCTGCTGACTGGAATTCAGCATGTCCGCCATTTCATCCGGATTGACTTCGACGGTCTCGCCAACTGCTTCGCCCTCGCCAGCTTCCGCATCGTCAATCGGCATGGCGGCGGCTTCGGGTTGGTCGGCGGGCGGCGCCTGCTCCTGCGCGAGCGCTGGAACAGCGAGGAGAGAAAACCCCGCGAGCAAGACTGAAATCCGTGATGCCGCCATAATAAACGCCTCCATTTTGCACTTGACCCAAGTTAACACGACAGAGGGTAAAATGTCCGCAAACTCAAAGGCCTTTTCCGGTAAAATTGTAAATTAAATCGCCTTAACGCGCTCTAATGCGCGCGCTCCATCAATCACCGCGTCGCGCGCCGGCCGGAAGGCGACGCCCGTAAGCTCGGTGACGTAAGCGGCCTGCGCATGCGGCGCCACGCCGAGATCGGGCAGCACACTGGCGATGCTGCGATCAACCATCGCCATGAGGCGTACGATCCCATCTGGCAGCGTGGCGGAAGGGATCTTCTTTGCACGATCCGGAAACGCTTCGCGAAGAATGGCGCCGATTTCCTGAAGAGACAGTGTCTCGGCGGAAGCGATGAGGCGGCGTCCGCCGGTTTCGGGTTTTTCAAGCGCCGCGACATGGGCAGCGGCGACATCGCGCACATCGACAACCGGATAAGATACTCTTGGCATCGCCGGATAAGCGCCGGTCATCATCAGCCGGATCAGATCGAGCGACGCGCTGATATCATCGTCCAGGGGCGGGCCCAGCACCAGCCCCGGGTTCACTGTTGTCAGCCTGTGTTTGAAACCGCCGATGACAGCAGCGTCCCATGCGGCCTGTTCTGCGGCGGTCTTGGAGACAATGTAAGGCGTGTTCTGTTTCCAGTCTTCATCGGTCCAGTCGTCTTCCGTCACTGGCATGTCGGGCGGACGGCCCGCGCGGTACATCATCGCGACCATGGAGGAGGTCATGACGATATGGCCGGCTTTCTGGGCTGCGTTCAACACACGCACAGCGCCGTCGCGCGCCGCGGGGACAAGGGCGTTGCGGTTACGCGGCTGCGC
>JAUIEG010000520.1 GCA_030428745.1 Alphaproteobacteria bacterium | reverse complement strand
GAGCACATTGGTTAACGCGGCGCACATGATGAAGAACGCCGAGATGAGCACGATGGGCCCGAAGCCGTCGGAAAGCGTCGCCATGGCGTGACCCAGAAACGCCGCGCCGCCCGTGCGCTCAAGCGCTATGCCCATAGCGAGCGACGCGCCGATGAGGAGATAGATGCGCCGGTCGATCGCGCGCGCCGCCTGACGCACATTAAGACAGCCTGCCGCCACCATGGCGGTGGCGCCCGCAATCGCGGAAACGGCGATGGGCGCAAGACCGGTGGCGGTCAGTGCGATCACGCCTGCGAAAATGAGGGCGGCCACATTGGCGTTGCGCGGGTCGGGGAGCCCCTGCATGGACCATTCAAGGAGAAGGATATCACGGTCGGACCGGAGCGAGCGGATGTCTTTCAAATCGCCCAGAATAAGCAGCACATCGCCTGCTTCCAGCCTGATTGTATTCATCTGGGTGCGGATCATGCGGCTGCGCCGCTCAATGCCGAGAATGACGCAATTGGTCTGGGCGTGGAAGCTGATCTGCGCCACCGACCGGCCGATCAGGCGCGAGCCGGGTGCGACGATGGCCTCGACCAGGGTGAGCTGGGTCGAGCGTTGCACCGACCCGTCTTCCTCGTCGGCAAGGGATGTTTCGGCCATCAGGCCTTCGAGCATTTCCGGGCTCGATTTCAACAGCGAGGTGAGGGCGGACCGGGTCGCCGCAACAATGACGAAGTCGCCGGCGCGGAAGGAGAAATCCTCAAAGGGCGGCAGGATCGCGCGCTCGCGCCTTTGCACCATGCGCACAGTGATGTCGGGCAGATCGACGAACAGCCCCGCCACCGGCCCTTTGCCGACGAGCGGGTGTCCGCGCGTGATTTCTATCTGGGCAATGAAGTGTTTGCCTTCGCGGTCATTGGCGCCCGTCTGGTTCGGGCTGTCTCTTTTGGGCAGGAGCCAGCGTCCGGCGGTCGCCATATAGATAATGCCGGCCGAGGCGAGGATTAGCCCCATGGGCGTGAGTTCGAAAAAACCGATCTCGCCGCCGGTGGTGGCGCGATAGGACTGCGCCGCGAGAAGGTTTGTCGAAGACCCGATCAGCGTCGTCATGCCGCCGAGGATCGACAGATAGGAAAGCGGCATCATAAAGCGCGAGACGCGGATTTTACTCTGCTGGGCGATCGCCGCCATGATTGGAATGAACATCACCACGACAGGGGTGTTATTCAAAAAGGCGCTGATCAGCATGATGAAAACGAAAACCGAGCCGGTGACGATAATCGGCCGCTTGTCGAAGGCGCGAAGCAGATATTCCGTCGGATGTTCAAGCGCGCCGGCCTGGAACATGCCTTGACCGATGATCAGCAGGCCGAGAATGGCGAAGAGGGCGGGGCTCGCAAATCCCGAAAGCAGGACGTCCGTCGATAGCCTGTTTTCGCCGTCGGCTTCGAGCGGCGCGATGAGGAACAGCACCAAAAGCGCAACGATCGCGCCTGCGGAGACGAGCTCCAGCGGGAAGCGGTCGAGCGTGTAAAAAACGATCGTTACCGCGATGACCGCCATGGTGGCCCACATCTGCCAGGGGGCTGCCAGTAAAGTTTCCATCATGTCAGATTGTCGTGACCCGGCCCTATTGTGAACCTTCGCGCCGCCGGCCAGCCCGGGATGCGCCTGTTAGTTTTGTATTTTCGCGATTTGGTGCTAACGCCACAAGTCCTAAATGTTTCAATATGTTGTGGGAAGCCCCCCATAACGCGGCCCCGACAAGGCGGATGCCAGCGATGACAGATAAATACAGACCGCTTAAGAACGCCTTTGGCCGTTTCGCCACCGGAATTGGCGTCGCCGCCTGCCGTAGCGAGACAGGCGAGATTTCCGCTATCACCATTAATTCCTTCACCTCGGTGTCTCTGGAGCCCCCGCTGGTGCTCTGGTGCCTGGAAAACCGGGCTTCCAGCTATAGCGCCTTTATGAACGCCGACAGCTATAGCGTGTCGATCCTGCGGGCCGACCAGCAAGCGGCGTCCGATCGTTTCGCACATTTTCTGCCCGACGGCCCGCGCGAGGATGAATTCGAGAACTGGGTCACAGGCTCGCCGATCCTCAAGGAGCGTCTAGCCGGTTTCGACTGCAGGATCGCCGCGCGCCATGAAGCTGGCGATCACGTTATTCTGGTGGGAGAAATTGTGCGCTTTGACAGCGTGGAAGGCGCGCCGCTCCTCTATTTTGCGAGTAATTACATTCAAGGGGTTCCGGCGCCATGACCAAAACCGCATTTCTCGGCCTCGGTGTGATTGGCTTTCCCATGGCGGGTCACCTTGCCGCGAAGGGATATGATGTCGCCGTTTACAACCGGACCCGTTCCAAAGCCGATCAATGGGCAAAGCAGCACAAGGGCGCCGTGGCGGAAACGCCGATGGAGGCGGTCACCGACGCCGATCTCGTCTTTGCGTGCCTTGGAGACGATCCGGATGTTTCCGCTGTTGTCGGCGCTGCGCAGGGCAGCTTGAAAGAAGGCGCCGTTTTTACCGATCATACGACAGCGTCGCCGTCTCTCGCGCGTCAGCTTCATACAGCATTGGCGCAGAAAGGCGTCGGGTTTGTGGACGCGCCTGTATCCGGCGGTCAGGCGGGCGCCGAAAATGGAAAGCTTTCGGTGATGTGCGGCGGCGATGAGCGCCATGTTGAAAAAGCGCGCCCCGCGATGGAAGCCTATTCGGCGCGGATCGTTCACATCGGGCCCGCGGGACACGGTCAACTTTGCAAGGCGGTGAACCAGATCTGCATCGCCGGCGTCCTGCAAGGGCTATCGGAAGGCGTTCACTTCGCCGCCCAGGCCGGGATCGATATCGATCGGGTGCTG
>JAUIEG010000519.1 GCA_030428745.1 Alphaproteobacteria bacterium | reverse complement strand
CGAAGCGCGGCGCGGCAAGAAGAACCGGCGCCGCGATCGCTGCATCGGCTTGGGTGCGCGTGAGAAACTTTGCCGTCACCATTTGTTCAATGACGAGGCGTCCCCGCTTTCCTGAATCTTCCGGGTTAGAGGTGGGCGAATACCGAGAGGGCGCCTTGAGCAACCCCGCGAGCACCGCCGCCTCGCCGACCGACAGATGGCGCGCGGATTTGCCGAAATAGCGGTAACTGGCCGCATCAACCCCATAGGCGCCGGCGCCGAAATACACCCGATTGAGATAGAGCGTCAGAATTTCATCCTTGGTGAATTTCCGCTCCAGCCAGAAGGCCAGCATCAGCTCCTGAATCTTGCGCTTTATGGTGCGATCGCTTGAGAGAAAAACATTCTTTGCGAGCTGTTGCGTAATCGTCGAGCCGCCCTGTCGCACGGCGCCTTCATTGGCGTTGACAATCAGGGCCCGGACAATCGACACCGGGTTGGCGCCGAAGTGATGATAAAAATTCCGGTCTTCGACGGCCATCACCGCTTCGGGCACATGATCCGGCAATTGCGACAACCGCAAAGGCGCGCCCTGCGCCACGCCCTGTAGCATGATGGGCGCCCCGTCGGCGGCGAGGAGCGTGACGCTGGGTCCGCCGCCCTCACGCCACAGGCCTGCGGGATCGGGCAGATCGCTCGCAAAATAGGCGAAAAGCGCCGCCAGCCCGATCAGCGCGGTGAAGGCGAACACGCCAAGCTCCGCAGCCGCACGGGCAAAAGGCTCAAAATGGATGCCCGCGCCTTTTCGTTTACGCCGGGACACAGTCCCGCGCCGGCGCCGCGCAGACGGCCCCCGACCTCGCCGCGCGGCGGGTCTGCGTTTTGTCGATTTCCTGCGCTTTTTGGCCGCCATGGCGTTTATCCATCGAATCTTGTGGTTAACGGCAGGTAAACGCCCTGAAGCCGCCGCGCAGGAAGTTCCGTATTCGGCCAATAGGCGCCATACTGCTTTAATGCGGTCCGGAAAAAAACCGGTCGCCAGGTGTCTCTCCCGACGCCCAGCAAAAGAAACAACAGGGGCGAAAAAGGTATCAGCATGTCAGAAGCGGCGACGGCGGACGCGGCGCTCGATGAAAAAACCGAAGCGATTGTAGAGGCTGCCAGAAAGACATTTCTGACCCGCGGCTTTGATTCTGCGAGCATGGATCAGATCGCCCTCACCGCCGGCGTATCAAAGCGTACGGTGTATAATCGGTTTCGCTCCAAGGAAGAGCTTTTCGGCGCCGCGATTGCGGATAGCTGCAAAGATCTGTTGCCTGTCAATGTGGATGACATCGAAGCGAGCCTGCCGCCTGATGCGCTGATCCGGGCGCTCGGCCGCCAGTTCGTTCAGGGCGTCCTGCGTCCCGAAGCGCTATCCCTGCGCCGGATCGCCTCCTTTGAGGCCGGCCGAAATCCGGCCATTGGCAAGACCTATCTTGAACATGGCGCGGAATGGATGGTGAAGAAATGCGCGCCGATCCTTGCCAGGCTTGCCGCCCGCGGCGCTTATAAAATCGACAATCCGGAAGAAGCAATCTGGCAGCTCGGCGCCCTCATTACCGAACCGCTTTACACCCGCGTTTTGCTCGGCGATGCGCCTGATGATCTCGAAGCGGCCATCGACAGGCAGATCGAACGCGGCGTTGTCGCCTTCACGAAAATTTACGGCGCCGACTAGGCCCGCCTAGCCCTCAAAACAATAGCCAAAAGAAAACCGGCGCAGCTTGGCTGCGCCGGTTTCCGATAAGCAGTGACGATGTCGTTCTTATTCGAACGAGATCATGACATCCGCACGACGGTTGAGCGGCTCACGCACACCATCCGCCGTCGGCTTGGCGAGGTTGGTTTCACCAAACGCTTCGAGACGGATCGTGTCGGCCGGGACGCCATTGGCGATCAGCGCGTCACGCACCGCACGGGCGCGGCGTTCTGAAAGCGCCTGGTTGTAAGCGGAACCGCCAGAGGTGTCGGTGTTGCCCGCAACGACAACCGTATCAACGTCGTTTTCAAGCGCGCGCGCAGCGGCTTCCTGAACGAGGGTTGAGGCTTGCGGCGTCAGGTTCGATTTGTCGTAATCGAAATAGACCGTGAAGTTGATCGGATCGAGATCAGCGGCCTGGCTCTCCACAACTTGCGGCGGGCAGGAAGCCGAAACCGGAACGCTGGAGCCATCCCAGCAATCCTTGTACTCGACAGCCGGAGCAGCTGCTGCGCCGAAGTTCCAGCGCAGACCGGCGAACAGGCTGTGCGCTTTGTTCGACGTTTCAAATTCCGCCGGGATACCGATGAGCGTGCCGTCATACTCGCCCTTGCCGGTACGGAAGTAGCGGTAAGAGAAGTCAAGCGCGAGACCTTCAGCAAGGTTGAATGCGAGCCCCGCAATACCCTGGAAGGCTGGCTGGAAGTTCGATGCGCCATAGGCGATGCCGCCCGGCAGCGGAACGCCAGCTGCGTTCGCGCCAACGATGTCGTGGTCGATATGGGCGATACCACCGCCAAAGCCGAGATAAGGCGTTGCGACGGACGAACCCGTATTGAAGTCGTAAAGGAAATTCACCATCAGCGCTTTTGTCGTGGTCGAGCCGTTGATGGTGCCCGCCGGCCAGCCGGAGAAGCCGGCGCCGTCTGGATTGATCGAATCAATGCTGTTGTCGCGATAGGAGAATTCAATCTCTGTGCGGTAGTTGCCGCCCCAAGCCTTACCGATCGCTGCATAGACGCCAATGCCGTTGTCATAGTCAGCGCTGGAATCGAACGCATATGCGCCGCCGCCACCCGGCTGGTCGTTGGTGACATCCTGATCGCCCATGTAGTTAAGGCCAGCGCCGAT
>JAUIEG010000518.1 GCA_030428745.1 Alphaproteobacteria bacterium | reverse complement strand
ATCCGCGATGTTGAAACGGCGGAGATTGCGGTGCAGGCGTCGCTCACGGGTCACCTCGTTCTTTCGACGGTGCACACAAATTCGGCGGCCGGCGCCATTACGCGATTGCGCGATATGGGTGTGGAGGCGTTTCTTCTGTCGTCCACGATCGCCGCTGTCATGGCCCAGCGCCTCGTGCGCCGTCTGTGCCCGTCCTGTAAGCAGCCCTATGAGGCGGATGCCGCGACGCGGCGGCTCCTTGGCGTTGGCGACCATGAAGACGTGACGCTCTATCATCCGGAGGGATGCGGACGCTGCAATCATACAGGGTATGAAGGGCGTGTCGGCGTCTACGAATTGATTGTTGTCGACGAAAAGCTCAAGCGCCTCATTCATGACGGCGCCAATGAACAGGATATCGCCTCTTATGCGTTCGCGCATGGGGAGACGCTGCAACAATCCGGGTTGCATCACGCGCGCGCCGGCGTCACCTCGCTCGAAGAAGTCCTGAGGGTTGTGCATCAGGAGGACGATGATGCCAGCCTTTGAGTATGAAGCGCTCGATCTTGGCGGCCGTTCGAAAAAAGGCGTTCTCTCGGCTGACAGCCAACGCCACGCACGCCAGGAACTGCGGCGCATGAAATTGACGCCGGTGCGGCTCTCAGCGCCGCGCAGCGAAAAAACGTCCGGCGCCTTTGGCAATGAGAAGCCGCGTGTCAAACAAGGCCAGCTCGTGATGATGACGCGGCAATTGTCGGCGCTGATCGGCGCCGGCACGCCCCTGGAAGAAGCGCTCCACGCAGTCGCCGTGCAATCGGAATCCGGCCCCGCCCGCACACGCATGATTGCAGTTCGCGAGCGCGTGATGGAAGGCTGGCGTTTCGCGGACGCGCTTGCTGAAGATGAAAAATCCTTTCCGCCCCTCTATCGCGCTGTAATCGCCGCAGGAGAAACTTCCGGCGACCTTGGCGGCGTTCTCGACCGGCTCGCCTCCATGCTGGAAAAGAACCGCGCAATTCAGAACAAGGCGGTCGCATCGTTGATCTATCCCGCGGCGCTGATGGTCATCGCCGGCGGGGTCGTCACCGCGCTGATGGTGTTCGTGGTGCCGAAGATTGTCGACCAGTTCAACAGCTTCAACGCCGAACTGCCCTTGCTCACCAAAATCGTCGTCGGTCTGTCGAACTGGACCGTCAGCTATGGGCTCTTCGCGCTTCTTCTTATTGCGATTTTAGCTGCTGCCTTCTGGCGCGCTATGAAGGAGCCGGGCTTCAAGCTTGCGGTCGACCGCTTCATGTTGAAGGTTCCGGTTCTGGGCCGGCTTTCGCGGGCTGTTGACGGCGCCCGCTTCGCCCGCACCTTGGCGACGCTGTTTTCCGGCGGAGCGCCGTTGCTCGACAGTCTTGTGGGCGCCCAGCGCACGGTGGCCAACAGCTATATCCGTTCGCGTCTCGACCGCACTGTCACCATGGTCGGCGAAGGCGCGTCGCTCGCCGCGGCGATCAAGCGCGCAGATGTGCTGCCGCCGATGCTGACCCATATGATTGCGGCTGGGGAGCGGTCCGGCGCCTTGTCTGAACTTCTGGACAAGGCCGCGATGCAATTGGAAGAAGAGTTCGATACGGCGTCGACGGTGGCGCTAAGGCTCTTGGAGCCCGCCATCATTGTCGCCATGGGCGGCGCGGTGCTCGTCATTGTTCTGTCAATATTGATGCCGATCCTGCGCATTAATACGCTGGCTGTCGGTTAAGGGAGACGATCTATGAAAAAAAATCTGAAACGCCGCCAAAAAGGCTTTTCGCTGGTTGAGTTGCTTGTTGCGCTTGCGATCCTCGCCCTCATTTCGGCGATTGTCGTCATCAATGTTCTCCCGGCGCGCGATAAAGCGGCGGTCGATACGGCGAAGATCGACATTGGCGTCATTGAAAGCGCCCTCGATCAATACCGCCTCGACATGTTGAACTATCCGACATCGCAGCAGGGGCTTGAGGCGCTGATTAATGTCCCTTCCGATGCGCGCAACGCCGGCAATTATCGTCCCGGCGGGTATCTGCGCGGCGAAGTGCCGACCGATCCCTGGGGCAACCCTTATCAATATGAATTTCCGGGCGACCATGGCGGCGCCTATGACCTTTTCTCTCTTGGCGCTGATGGTGAGCCGGGCGGCGAGGGACTGAATGCGGATATCGGCAACTGGGCGGATGAAAACAGATAGGCATATTTCGCGACTGAGACGTCAGCGCGGATTTTCGCTTGTCGAAATCCTTGTTGTGTTGGCGCTCGCAGCCATGGTGGCGGGCATTGTTGTCATCAATGCGCCGCCCGGACGCAGCGATATCCGCCGCACCGCCGAGCGGCTGGCGGCGCGGCTTGATTTTGCGGCGCAGGATGCGGTCACTAAAGGCGCACTGATTGGCATGCGTCTCGGTGAGAATGGCTATTCGTTCTATCGCTATGAACGCGGTGAGTGGAAAGAAGATGTTGCGCCGATCCTCAATGCGGAAAATTTTGCAACGGAATTTTCCGTTGCAGTGATGCGCGAGGCGGCGGCCAAGAAAAACGAACCGGAAGTACGCAGGTCCGACGACCGCCGGCGTGAGGATGAAAAAATTATCCGGCCTGACCTGCGGTTTCTCCCAACGGGAGAGACGACGCCGGTGACGGTGGTGTTTCAGGACCGGCGTGAGATCTGGCGGGTGACGCTGGACGGCGCCGGGCATGTGGATGTGCGTGATGAAGACGGCGCGTAAAGCCCAAAAAGGCGTAACGCTTGTTGAGACCCTGGTGGCGCTCGCCGTCATGGGGTTTGTCATCGGGGCGCTGCTTGTTCTCCTTGGACAGAACACCCGCTTCGCCTCCGCCATGCGGGACCGCACCA
>JAUIEG010000517.1 GCA_030428745.1 Alphaproteobacteria bacterium | reverse complement strand
GACCGCATCACGCTGAGCCTCGCCGAATTCATGAAACCAGCTCTCACGCAAGCCAAGCAGCGGCGGCTTGCGCGGCGCCACGGAAAAGGCGCCCATCAGCTTCGGCGCACCCGCTACGCTGGCGCAAATCCGGTTCAGCTTGGCGTCATCGGGCGCGCCTTCAAGCCAGGATCTCATCCATTCCGGCGAGTGAAAAAAACTGGGGTCGGCCGCTTGCGCATAAAGCGCCTCCCATTCCGTCAGGAACGCGGCGCGATTGGTTAACGGCGCTATAACGATTTCAGCCATGGCGCTCCATCGCTGAAAGATACAGTGTTCGGTGGGCCTCGGCCATACGCTCCAGCGAAAATGTGGTCTTCGCCTTACGTTTGTTTGCAGCGCCAATTTCAGCCCGCACAGTCGGATTCTGGAGAAGTTGCGCGAGCGCATTGGCGAATGCGTCATCATCGCCGGCTGGGGTTATGAAGGCGCGGTTTTCTTCGGCGACCATGTCTTCTATGTCGCCGACATTGGTGGCGACCGCCGGCAGCCCGGCCGCCATCGCCTCCATCAGGCTCACCGGCGCCTGCTCCGTGTCCGATGAAAGCGCGAACACATCGAACCGCGCATAGGCGTCCGCCGCGGCGGCGGTGGGGCCGGGTAAGGAGATGCGCTGATTTTCACCCGCCAGCGCCCGCAACCTGTCATGCTCCGGGCCGCCGCCGAAAATTTCCAGCCGCGCCCTGCCCTCTCGGTCTGCAGTGACGAAAGCGGAAATCAACCGCGCGTAATTCTTCTCGGGCCGCAAGGCGCCGAGAGAGCCCACGACAAGACCGTTATTATGGCCTCGCTTGCCACTTTGCATCTTTTCAAAGTCCACGCCGTTTTCAATGCGGTGAACACGTTTCAGTTTCCAGAGTTCGCGCGCGCCTTTTTCCAGACCATGGGAAGGCACCACAACATCGCTCCGCGCGAGAATGAGACGCCGCGCCCGAACCCGCTTCGGCGACTGCCGGTCGATCCGTTCATCAGGACCGAAACCATCTTCAAAATGAATAAGCGGCGCCTGTCGCCCGAGCCGGTTGGCGATCACCGCTTCGATTGATCCCCAATTATAGGTGCATAAAAGATCCGGCGCCGCCTCCGCGATAAGGCGGTGCAAGCGCATGATGTTGGTGAGGCTGAAACCCGACGACTTTTTCATCTTGAACGGCGTAAAGGTGGCATCAACCGCCTTGTCGAAAAGGCTGCGCGCCGCGAGATCGCCGTCGAGCGCAACAATATGGTGCCGGAAGCCGGGCCCGAGTGCGCAAGCAAGCGTCGCCAGGCGCGCCTGCTGGCCGCCATAGGAAAAGCTGGGAAAGACGTGAAGGAGCTGTCTTGCCTGCCCCCGCGGCGTATTTTCTGCGCCTATGTCGCGTCTGTTCTGCATTTACGACATGTGACAGGATTTGCATTCTAGGCAAAGACAATGAACATCCGGATCATGAGCGACAAAACAAGCATCAGATGGGATTTACGGCCGGGCGATCTCGGCCGGATCGCAGCGCTGCATGGTGAAGTCTATGCGTGCGAGCCGGGATTTCCCGGCGATCTCACCTTTGAGGCCTATGTCTGCCGGACGCTGTCCGATTTCATGCTCGAAGATGGCGGCAAGGGGCGAATATGGCTTGCTGAACAGGACGGCAAGCTGGTTGGCTGCGCCGCCATGGTCGACCGTGGCGGGCGCGGACAGCTGCGCTGGGTGCTGGCGGCGCCGGAAGCGCGAGGGCTTGGGCTTGGGCGCGATCTCGTTCATCGCGCCATCGACTATGCTGTCGAACAGGGCTGGTCCGAGGTTTTTCTTGAAACCACCACGGGCCTGCCCGCCTCTATGGCGATCTATGAAAAGCTTGGCTTCAAGATCGAAAAAGAACAGCCGCTCGAACACTGGAACGCAGGCGGTCACGTTCAATTGACGATGGTCAAGAGCCTTCCATGACCATGAAGGTCGCCATTATCGGCGCCGGCGTTATGGGCGCATCGGCGGCTTATGCGCTGGCCCGCCGCGGCGCCGATGTGACTGTCTTTGAGCAGTTCACCGCGGACCATGACCGTGGCTCCTCCCATGGCGCGACAAGGCTCTTCCGGACGGCCTATTTCGAACATCCCGATTACGTGCCGCTATTAAAACGCGCCGCCGCCGGCTGGCGCGATCTCGAAAAAACATCCGGCGAAACGCTGCTTGAAATGTGCGGCCTCTTCATGGCCGGACGCGCGGATGCAAACATCATGGCCGGCACAAGGCTCGCCGCGAAAGATCATGGCCTCTCCTTGCATAACCTATCCGGCGCCGAGGCAAAAAAACGCTTCTTCTGGTTTGATCTGGCCCCTGACATGGAGACACTGATCGAACCCGATGCAGGTTTTCTTTACGCCGACCGCGCCCGCGCGGCGTTTATCAAAGGCGCCAAAGCGCATGGGGCAACGCTGCGCGAAAATTGCCCCGTCACTGAATGGCCAGAAATGAACGCTCAGATTGAAATCGCCGCCAATGGCGAAAAGATTCGTTTCGATAGGCTTGTCGTTACAACCGGCGCCTTTGCAGGCGGACTTGAAAACATTGGCCGGCAATACGTCAAACCGCTGCGCAAAACCCTGCTCTGGACATCACCTGGAGACAAGCAACTAACACTCGACAATGGGTTTCTGCCTTTCGCCATAGAAGAGGCCGACGGACGATTCCGTTACGGCTTCCCGGCCGTCGACGGTGACGGCGTCAAACTCGGCGAACATACGGGCGGCGCGCCACTTGCCAATCCTGAAGACGCGGCGCCGGAAGCCGCAGAACAAGCGCGCCGCGATATGGAGGCTTATTTGCATCGCCGCCTTCCAGGCCTGT
>JAUIEG010000516.1 GCA_030428745.1 Alphaproteobacteria bacterium | reverse complement strand
CGGACCGAACGGCGCCGGCGTCAGACTGCCGGTCAGGTCAAGCACCACATCGAACGTGTCAAAAGCGTTGGCGTCGATATAGTAGAAACCGAGCACGCCGGCGACAGCGTCGCCTTCATAAAGAAGTTGAAGCTCCTCTGTGAACTGCTCGTTTTCGTAAATGACGGGAACATCCACATCCACCGCTGGCAGGGCGTCGAAATCAATCTGCTGAAGATTGTCGTCCTTGCGCCAGGCGGCAATGTTTTTGATCGTCCAGTTGTCATTGAGCGAGAGCTCTATGTGGAGCGCTGCGCCATAGGCTTCCGCCTCGTTTTTACCGGTGATGCCGCCGCGAGAGTCGTAGACATCATCGAGCACGGGCGCCGCCGAAAAGAGGCTCGGGATCAGGCGGTGGCCGCCCTTGGCGTTGGACTTGTCTTTCAGATAGTCGCCAGCAAGACGGACGAACAGAACATCATTGTCATATTCAGCGCTGGCGCGGAAGGCGAGAAGATCCTTGTCATAATTCTCCTCGCCCGTGGTCAGGTTTTCGCCGAACCCGTTCCGCGACAGATACGCAACCGATCCCCCTACTGCAAACTCATCCGTCACCGGCATTTCCGCCGTACCGACAACATCGAACTGTCCATAAGTGCCGCCCGATGCGCGCAACTTGAACGTCGGTTCATCGCCCAGACGCTTGGTTACATATTTAACGGCGCCGCCCACACTGTTGCGGCCGTAAAGCGTGCCTTGCGGCCCGCGCAACACTTCAATCCGCTCAACGTCATAGATGTCGAGCACGGCAGCTTGCGGGCGATTGAGATAAACATCGTCTACGTAAACGCCGACGCCCGATTCAAAACCGGCGACCGGGTCTTGCTGGCCGACGCCGCGAATGAACGCGGTGAGCGTCGAGTTCGTGCCGCGCGACACTTTCAGGGTCAGGTTCGGCACCGACTGAGTCAGATAGGTGATGTCCTGCGCGCCTTGCAGCTCAAGCTGTTCGCCGCTGATGGCCGTCACAGCAATCGGCACATCAAGGAGCGATTCATCCCGGCGGCGGGCCGACACGACGATGACATCGCTCCCGGCCCCCGACGCGGCGTCCTGGGCGTTCGCAACGCCGGCGCCGGCGACGACGGTGGCGCCGGCGCAAAAAGCGGCCAGACCGGCGCTGCCGGCGGTCTTCAACAAGGCGGATTTCAAGCGTGATTTCATAATAGCCTCCCAAAGCATCGGTATTGTTATTTTTTCCCACGTTAGAAGGGATTGGCGCGCCGCAGAACGACCCTAGCGCTCAGAGTAACAAGACAAATTCGCTCAATATTCACTCCTGAAGATCGAAATTATGCAATGCTGGGGGCCGCGTGACGGCGTCAGGACTGGGTTGCAAAGGCTTTCGGGGTGACCCCGTTCCAGTCCTTAAAGGCGCGATTGAAGGCCCGCGCATCGGAAAAGCCGAGCGCCTCCGCGACGTCTGACACCGACTTGCCCTCCGCGAGCAGGCGCCTTGCGGTTTCGTTCAGGACTTCTTCGCGAAGGCCTCGAAACGTGAAGCTTTCCCTCGAGAGCCGCCGGCGAAGAGTGGCGACCGACAAGCCCATCTGCGCGGCAACATCCGGTTGTTCAACAACCCCGCGCGCGAGCGCATCGCGAACCCGCGTCGCGATCGGGTTGATCATGCCGAGCGCGGCGTGCTTGCCCGCCACGGTCTCCACGATCATCTGGTAGACCGCATTCGCCGTCAGCGCATCAGCAGACGGCATGCGGATCGGCGCGAGCGCGACATCCCGGTCAAACGAGACCGTATAAACATCAGCGCCAAACCGGATCGGCGCATCCCAATAGCCAAGATGGCCGCAATCGCCGCCGGGGCTTGGTCTGCGAATGTAGAGACCCGTAATGGCGTCACGCGCCGAAGATGAAATCACCATCAGAAGACAGTGCAGAAAAATCAGAATGCACTCGCACTGAAAGTAAATATCTTCCGGCGCCGCCATGCCCGCATAGGGAAAGTCGCGGTCGTCGATAAGATAATCGACCGAGGCGCGGCGTTTTTCCACCTGGTTGAACTGGCCGCCATGCAGAAGGTTATAGGACTTGGCGACAACGCCCATCACCTCATAAAGATTCTTGCAATCGGAAAGGTGGGCGAGCACGAAATCGGTGCTGCCCGGCAATAATTGCCGGGATGACAAATGCACCGTCTCGTCACCGATCAGGATCGAAAGCCGGTTTTGCAAACGGTAATAATCGGCAAGCGAAATGAACTCATTGCGGCCGGTTTCAACCAGGCGCTCCGGTAGATTCAGCGCCGAAAACAACTCTTCAATATCGACGCCGTAAGCCCGCGCGCTGTCGATGAGCGGCGTCACCCGCTCAAAACGCACCGAAATCGTGTGCTCGCCTGCCTCCTGCATGGGCCGACTGTGCCGCGCCGGCTCCCGCTTCGCAAGCCGCATAGGCTGTGGCCTTCCGGGAGGCCGCCCGGCGAAACGGCGCTACCTCGATCTGACCGCGCCTTGTGATTTCACGCACAGCCGCCAGCGCCCCCATAATTATGCTCGCCCTTATCAGGTTCTCAAAACACCTAAACTCAGAGAAGGGGTAAACAATGTTGAACGCTCGTAAGACAATGATGAACGGCGCCGCCGCCATGGCCGGTGCTTTATGCCTGTTCGCCGGGGCCGCTGCTTCGGCGCAGGATGCGCCGCAAGAGGCGCAATCGGCCATGATGGTGCTCGACGGCTCGGGCAGCATGTGGGGCCAGATCGATGGCGTCGCCAAGATTGAGATCGCCCGCAACGTCATCAATGACATGCTGGATGGCTGGAATGACGGCGTGCATCTCGGCGTCATGGCGTACGGCCACCGCGAAAAAG
>JAUIEG010000007.1 GCA_030428745.1 Alphaproteobacteria bacterium | reverse complement strand
CAATGTCGGCGATGCACCGCCGGAGCCCCGCAAGGCTCCTGCGGCGGGCGATGGCTTGCATCCCGCGAGTTCCGTTTTCAGATGTGGACCGGGATTAGAACAAAAAGAGAACTTTTGAGTCAAGCGACTCCAGTCCGGACGAAACAAAGCCTCGCTAACCCCTTGAATCCAATAGCTCTAGAAAATGGGATCGCCTTCCGGATCGAGGAGTTCGGGATAGTTGTTCCTGACCGATCCGACATCATTGGAGACCGGATAGGCGGTGAGCCATTCGTCGGGACAGGATTTGAGGAGCGCGCGATGGGCGTCTCCCCAGGGATCCGGCCCTATCCAGAGATCGACATCGCCCGGATCGAGAATGACCGGCATCCGGTCATGAACTTTCCCTATCACCTCATTGGCGGGACAGGTGATGATCGTGAAGGTTCGCGGATGTTCGGGATCGACCTTGTCGTTAAACGCCCAGAGGCCGGCGAGCAGCATCGGCTTTCCGTCCCGGCGTTTGATCGCATAGGCCTGTTTCGTTTTATCCGGATTGCGCCGCCACTCGTAAAACCCGCTGACCGGAATGACGCAGCGCATCTTGCCCAGCGAGCCTTTCCAGGTCGCCTTTTCCTCGATGGTTTCGGCTTTCGCGTTGATCGTCGAAAACTTTGGCTTGTCCTTCATCCATATCGGGACAAGCCCCCATTTCATCTGTTCGATACGCCGCTCGCCGTCGCGTTCCGAGCAGATGAGAACGTCATGGGTAGGCGCGGTATTCCAGTTGGGTTGGAAATTCGTGTCCGGCGGCGAGCCCTTTAAATCGAGCAGCTCGCGATAGTCTTCCCAGGTGAGAGAGCCCCAAAATCGTCCGCACATAAGTCCCATCATATGAGCATGGAAAGGCGCTCACAAGCGCCGCCGCCGCCGGCGATTCCGCCATGTCCGATAGCCTTCTGTTTAGGTTCACGAGATTGCGGCGCTCAACATAGCTCCAGCGCGACGCACGCAAAACGAAAGACGGCCGGTGGAATCTGGAAGCGCTTCCCGGCGGAACGGCCGACCATAAGTGCGCGGCAGGAGGGACGGACAACGGCGCAAGCGTGACTGGCATCGGCGCAATCGGACAATTGTTGCGGATGATCTTCCGCCCTGCACTCCATGCGCGACGTGACGCCGGATGCGCAATCGGCATAGAGCTCCTGACGGTAGCGCTCGGCGTTGCCGCACCAGTGCTGTTGAAACTCGCTGTCGACGGGCTGACCGACGGATCGGCGCCCTTAAGCCGCGTCGCACTCCTCATCTGCGGATTCGTGATGGCGACAACGGGCGCCAACGCGGCCGCCGCCGTCAAATCCATCTTCACCATGCGGATCATCGACAAGCTTGCGCGCCAAATCGTGCTCGACGGCGCGCGCGCACAGCTCCCCGCCCTCGCCCGCCGGCGCGAAGGCGATAGCGCGCACCTGCAAGGGATAATGGAGCGTCTGACCTTCAGTCTCCAGATCGTCATTGACGGGCTCCTGTGGCGGGCAGCGCCCCTCGCCGCCCAAACGCTTGTCAGCCTCGCCGTCGTCGCGGCGTTCGTTCCGCCCCGCTATGTCGGGATCATGACCATCGTGCTCGCCGCCTATCTCCTGACAGCGCGGCAAGGCGCGGCGCAATTCCAGGAAGCTGCAAAAAACGCTAACGCAGCCGCCGCCGCGCAAAGTCAGACCGTCGGGGACATCCTCCGCAACGCCCGCCGCGTTGTCTTCAATGGAAATCTCGCCGACGAACTGGATCTCATCGGCGATCAAATCGCCGCAAGGCGGCGCGCCAATGAACGCGTCTCGCACCTCATTGCAGGCACGGCGGCGCTGCAGTCGGCCGTTCTCGCCGCCGGCTTGAGCCTCTTGCTTGTCCTCGGCGCCAGTGACGTTTCGGCCGGCCGGCTCACCCTTGGCGATTTCGTCCTCCTCCAGACTTACGCCTTCCGCCTGGCGGCGCCGCTCGGGAGCTTCGCCTATGTCATCCGTCAGGCCGGCGTATCCCTCGCCAATATCTGCGAGGCGCTGGACCTTGGGGTCAAAAGAGATGGCGAACATTGCCCTTCCCCGCCCTCTTCACCTTCGCCCGGCGGCCCGGCCGGAATCGAACTCAAGAGCGTCGGTTTTCGATATGGCGAAGACTGGGTGTTGCGCGGCGCATCGGCCCGCATCGCCCCCGGCGCCTTTGTTGTGCTGGTCGGCCCGAACGGGTCGGGCAAATCGACCCTCGCACAAATCATGGCCGGCCTCATCGAACCGTCAGAAGGCGCCGTCTCGATCAATGGCCGGCCGATGCATGAGATCGATCCGGACGCGCACTGCAGGCTCGTTCTTTACACGCCGCAGACGATCGGCCTCTTCAACCGCACTATCCGCGAAAACGCGCTCTACCCGCCAACGCTGACAAGCGAGGCCGAGCTCACGCGCCTGTTGGCCGAGTGGCGCTTTTACGACTCCGGCCGCCCCATCAATCTTGATCTCCCCATCGGCGAACACGGCGCGCGCCTCTCCGGCGGCCAGATGCAGAAGCTGGAGCTGGCGCGGCTCGCCGGGGTCCGAGCGCCCGTAATCATACTCGACGAGACAACCTCGGCGCTCGATCAGGCAAGCGAGCAACGAGCAATTCAGGCGCTGCGGCGCCAGTTTCAAGGCCGCACGACGCTGATCCTGATCACGCATCACATTGCAACGGCGCGTGAGGCGGATCAGGTGCTGTTTCTTGGAAACGGACGCCTTGAAGCTGGAAGGCACGAGGCACTGATGGGCGGGTGCGCGGAGTATGCACGGTTTTGCGGCATTGGGTCTTGAACGCCTGAAGGGGATCCGGTTATCCGGCTATTTCCGCTTTATCCTCAAAGCGGACTTAACGGTATTCGTGCCTCAAATGCAATTTTCGTCGAAAACATCCATGACCGACCAACCAAATTCAACTAGAGCTGCTCTTTTATCCTCCGGAAGCCTATCTTTGTGAACAGCAATACAAAGAAGATGTTTAGGCCTAGACATTGCGACGAAAAGCTGACGTAAAAACTTTTTACTGGCTGCGTTGCCTGCCGTGTGATGCGGATTGTCCCTCAAATCGCGATTAGCATTATCGGCGTCGGGGCGCTCTCCGCCAAAATACTCGATCATTCCTCCAATATCGTAGGCGCGATTTTTGGTCTCCAGAATAAGAGTGGCGTCATGAGTCTCGCCCTTCACACCATGTATTGTTGATAGCTCAATCTTAAACGTGTTATTGTAGATGAAGGAATTGTCTTCCAGAGCCGCAAACGGTATGCGGCCTAAGTCGACGGCGTTATCCTGGTCCTCAACCATCTCTACATAGGAAAAATATACCCGCGCCGCATCTCCAAGATTATCTAGATCGAACCATTCCGCCAACTTCTGCTGGCAGCCGGCCCAGCCCTGCGCACTGTCATCAAAACCCGAGCTAAGCAGGTGAAAGATAAGAGAACGAAGGGGTTCCCATCGCGCATTAGAGATCATTCGGTCTTTAAGTGTACCTAACCGGTACTTCCTGCCATCGGCGTCCCTTTCATTCGCTAAATCCAATAGCTTTAGCAGCCCCGCCAGAACGGTGCGATATGGGTCTTTGAAGTCACGAATTGTACAGCTTCTTGCATACCGAATGGTTTCAATGAGCGTGTCAAAGACGGGCTGGGACACGGACTTTGATTTTTTGAACCGTGGCCAATAGTGACCAATTCGCAGCTGTTCCTGGTCCGGATCGATGTCGGCACCTACTGCGCCGACCACCTTCGCAACGAAATCAACATGTCTGAGACGATCTTCAGAAAACTCACGGGAAACGAGTTCGCAAAACGCCTCGATAACTTGTGTCCGGGTGTTATCGTCGAACACAAACACGGTATGACGAAATGGCCCGCTTTTCTTATGAAGTTGAGAGCGTTCCGCAATAATCTCCGCAGAGATTTCGGAGCTAAGCGCAATTTCGTTTAGACTGAACGGACGAACCTTGTCTGCAATGTCTTGCAGGTAGCGATGTGACCCATCGATGACGAATGACATCTGGTCACGTGCCTTTTCATTAAACGTGTCATTTGGTTGGTCACCATCGACGCCATTGAAGATAGCCTGATCAGGATCACCAAATCGCTGCACGGTCGAACCGAATGGGCGGTCAGCACCGAACGCTATTCGCAGCAACTCGTCTTGAAACATTTGCGTGTCCTGCATTTCGTCCAAAAACAGCACCGGAAAACGGTGCGAAATAGCGCCTGATAGATTTGGAACTGAATGAAGCGCCTGTTGCGCGTACGAATACATATCGCGGAAAAGGAAGTTGTTCTGCTCAGAAAGCCGACGCTTAAATTGAGAAAATTCGCTTCTCGCCCGATCGTAGTTGTTCTGGTTGCGCCATCGTTGGGGCAGAGCACGGAAATTCACTGAGAGGCTGCCATTGTCGAAGACCATATAAGTCTTGCTTAGGAATCCGCGTAATGAACCTTCATCACCGAATGATCCCCGAACGCGATTGGACAAGTAGCTGTTTTGCCGTATGCGGCGAAGGCCCGCCTCGAAGTACTCATCGTTATCAACTGTGATATTCGAATGGCCGTCAGACCGCAGGAATGGCAGAGCTAGATGGCGGTTTACGAACTCTTGTATCGTACCAATAAAATGCGGGTAGCGCAGTAACGATAGTGCCTCGGGAACCCCAGACTTTTGAAGCTTTGCGCCGATTTCATCCTTAGCCACATTGGTATGCGATAGCGCACAAATACCTCTATGCTGCAAAGGCCAGTTTTTTGAGAGCAAGACAAGCTTAGCAGCAACCAGTGTGGTCTTTCCGCTGCCAGGACAGGCCTGAACATCGATAGAGTTCATCGATTTTAGGATGCTTTTCCGAACATCATCCGAGAAGTTAAGCCGCATCGACGAGCTAAGCTTGTCGATGTCAGCATCCGTGATGTCTGACAGCCCCTCGATCATTGAGCCTCTCGCGCATCCCCAGGGACAGGATCGGGCGTGTTTGTAACGTAATCGATCGCCTCCACGATGTAAGGTGGTAGTTTTTCGCGAAGCTCAGCGGCAAAAGTGTCGTTTGCCCGCGCGATTGCTACTCGACATTCACTGCTTGCTGGACTTTCGCCAAGAGCTAGAACAGCCTCATGCTGCTGTGTTTCTCGCTGGTTTTCTAAGATGATCGCAAGATTATAGGCAAAATCCGTTTTGGACGCCTGGGATAAAACAAGTGTCCCCTTTTCTTCTCCGCCAACTGGAGTTTCCAGCTCGTTTGGGATACGGCCATCGTTAAGGGCTTGGAAGCACTCTGAGAACAGCCCAAATTTAGCGAGGCAGAACTCTAGGGTCCAATCGTCGGCAACAAAAACCCTAACGTTTTGTCGGCTGAGGCCGTCAGCTATGCTCGCTTTCTTCGCATCAACATTGTCGCAGTTTGCACGCCAGTAAGAATGGTTTCGGGGTTTTCTAGTTTTAAAACCGTGAGGATTGCCCCCGATTTCTTCTGCGCAGTCTGGCCAAAGGTCCAGATCTCGCAGCACCGCAACCCGCGTTGGATGCCACTGATCAGGCCGGTCGTTCATGCCTTTGCGTAGAAATAGCCGAGCAAAACGCTTCCATGATCCACTATTGTCGTACTTAATTATTGAAACGCCGTGATCCTCAAGATTGCGCCCCAGAAGCTTTGCGATCGTGGGGAGTAGAATGTTTTCGGCATCGCCTTCGACCAATAGCAGGCCACGCGCAAAGAAAAGGCCCGCTTTCGTTACATCCAAAAACTTCTGAACAAATACATAGTCATCGGCGGACAGCTCTGTTTCATTGGCGCGCATGGCCCACGCAGCACCCGACCCGAAGGCAACAATCGCGCTAGGATCTGCCTTGGAAGCTAGATTAGGACTATGAGTGGTCAGAATGCATTGGATGCCGGGCGCTTCTCCAGTTGGAAGCTTGGATTCAATAAACTGAAGAAGCTTCAATTGAAGTTGTGGATGAAGGTGAGCCTCAGGCTCCTCAATCATGAGCAATGGAAATTCGCGACCTGACTCTTGTTCGAGCAAAAGCAATTCTGCAGCCATGAAGAGCAAGTTGTGATACCCGAGCCCGTGCAGGCGACCATCTTCTGTCAGTGTGAGCGATAGTCCCTCTAAGACACTCCTTAAGTAGCGGCGCTTCTCACTTTCGTTCAGTTGGTCGAGACGATCTTCTTTAACACCTGCAATATCTATGAAGGCGCCAAGATTTCCTTTTTCAGCCTCGAAAATGAGGCGATGAAGGTAATTGTCACGAATGTCGTCAGCTGAACGCCTCAAGGCAGCATCATTTGCGAGAAGAGCGCTATTAGCAGCTGCGATCACAGTCAAAATCTCAACGGCACTCTCCCGAATATCTTTAGATGAGTTCAAAATTTGGGATAAGCGGGATGCGCGCCCTGTTGAAAGTTCGGCTTGAGCATCTCTTAGCGGCTTCAGGTACGTCGCAGCTAAGAAATCTCGGACTTCAGCCTCAATTGGCAAACCATCGCCCTCAATACCTGAGCGTAACTGCGTTTGGATATAAGGATAGCCGCGACGCTCCGTCCCCGTCTTTTTGGCAGAGAACCTGACATGTAATACAGACCGTTTACGCACTTCACCGTTCTCGGCGTTGTAGTCTTCAAACGAAAGATGCTCGACAAAACGAAATGCATGCTTCTCAACGTCGGCGAACTTCATTTCGATCGAGAGTGCGGATTCGTCTTTATGAAAATCAGACTCGGCAAGAAACAGTCGCTCTTTGGAGTTCGTTCCTAGGCAGAAGCGAATAGCATCTATGAACGATGTTTTGCCCGCATCGTTTTCTCCAACGAGCAAATTCAGCCCAGGATTAAGCTGCACAGAGAACTCCCTAAACAGTCGAAAGTTCGATATGCGTAGAGATGCTATATACACTTTGCGCTTCCCAGGTTCGATTGGCCTCACTCTAGTTCCGCGCGGTTTCAGTTTAAAGTTTAATCAAGCGCGAGATATGTAGGTAGCAAAACCTCGTCGATTCCAGCCGCACGTAACCGGTGAGAATTGTATAGGAACTCGGAAATACTCACTCGTGACTGCAACAGACAATATGGGGTCAGACAGTTTGCGCAGCGGCCTCGGTCGCATCGCTGCCCACCGTTGCGCGGTCCGACAAGCGTTGCCGGAAAAGCGCTAGTAGAAAATGCATTGGCACGGGTAAGCGGTAACGGCGGCAAGCAGTCAGGAGAATTGGCCAGGCGCCCGCTCGAACAGAGCTTAGGTCGTTGAAAGCGCCGTTCGCCCCGCATTCGTCAAAAACAACTTCGAGAAACGCTTCGGCGCCCGACGCGAGATCAAGACCGGTGAGCGCCGCGCCGTGATTGTCCCTGTTTATATAGAGCGCCTGTTCGGTGTCTTCGCTTGGATGCCACAATTGAAAGGTTGAATGTTTCAAATGTTCTTTCTGGAGCTCGGCGACGCGCGCAAAAAGCGCGGTTTGGTCAAAGAGCGCGGCCCAGACTGCGATCATCGGAAAGAGCGTGCTGCCGGCTGTCGCGCCCTCGAAATGTTCATCGTCTTGCGACCGCGGATGGCGAATTAGTTCGCGATAGTCCGTATGGATGCATGGATAGGCACCGCGCGTCGATAAGGAAAAGGCGCAGCGATCGACAAGCTCGGCGAGCCATGAAAACAGGAAAGCATGCCGGCCCGCCGCGGCGAACAGCATCGCCGCGAGATGGATGTCGACAGCGTGGTCGTCCTTCAAAGGGCTCAACAACACCGGATTATTGTTGATAAGTTCGACGGCCATGTCGGCGTAACGGGCGATTTGCGCGTTCAACTCCCGACCGGTCTCGTCGTCAGGCGAACCGTGCAATTCGCTGAGATGAACGCGCCACAAGCCGGCGAGCGCGATCCTCCCGAGAAGAGAAAACAGCCGCAGATTGACGTCAACGGCGTCGCCGGGGCCGACCGCCGCCGATACTGCGTAACGATTTCCAGCATACGGAAAAATTTTCTCCTCAAAATAATGCTCGCCGACGCGCAAGTGAAGAAACGCAATCTCCTGGGCGAGGAGGACGATCGCCTTGGCGTTTTTTGCGTTGACGGCGATTTGATCCTTCGCCGCATGCCAGGCAAGGAGAAGCGCGCGTTCGCTTGCGAGGAACGCGGCCTCGACATTGTCAGCACCGCGACACCAGGCATAGAGAACCCAAAGCGCGATGTAGATTTGTCGGAGGGCCGTGACCTTGCGCGTCCGCGCGGCCCCAGCGCCGTCAAGCAGCGCGTTCATTAGGTCTTCCATGTGGCGAAAGGCGGCGTCCGGCTCTTCGACGAGCGCGACGGCCTTGCGCAAATGCGCTTGAACGTCTTTCGGCAACAATTCCTCGCGCAGGAACGCCCTCAAGATCAGCTCGGCGAGGAAGTCGCCGTTCCAATCTTCAAAGACCAACCCATCGCGCGCGTTGCGGTCGAAATAGCCGCGGACGTCCGACTGAACCTCCTCGCGAATGACGCCGCCAACACAAGCGCAAATAACGATTTCGAGGTCGCGATAACTCACCGAAACGCGCGTCGGCAGATAGCTGTCCTGAATTTCATCGAGCGACGGGCGCAGCGCTTGGGCGGAGGTGCCGTTCCATTCAGCGCGCGTCAGATCCCCGGCCTTGATCGAGAACAGGTAAAGCCTCTTAGGCTCGCCATCCAGCGAACCGACAGCCGCGACATCAACGCCGTGCTGCTTGGTTCCTCGGCGCGGTTTCGAAAGGACGGTGAAGCCGAGCTGGCTGAGGAGATCGGGGAGAATCGCGTCGAGCTCGTCGCGTTCCCGCAGGGCCGCGAGATATTCTTTCAGGATCAGCTTCATTGCGAGATCCTTTCTGCCCGGAAGACGCGCAGCATGTAGTCAAGCCCGAAGGGATCGAGCATCTCCTGGCTCGGGATATCCATTGAATAGCTGTGGCTTTGCATGTGCGTGACGCCGCGATGCTTTGCTCCGTCCGGCCCCCGCACGGAATGGACGGAGGCGCTGCCGTGAAGAATTGCCGCCTTCGTCACCAGATTCAAAAGAATGGAATTTTTTTCCGCCTCGCGCATCGCCGCGATGCTTTCATCGGCGAAGCGCTCGCGACTGAGCGCGCGCTCGCGTTCGGACGGCGCGAGCTCCTTGATCCTGCCCGCTGCCTTCATCCCATTGATCTGGGCGCGCCATTTCTTGAGGGCACCGTCGATCCTTCCCTTCACTTTCGGCGCCGCCGTCTTACGATATTCCTTCAGGAACGGCTCAAGGCTCCCTGCATAGTTTGCGAGCATCGGATCGAATAGGTGTTCTTCAAGAAATTCCGCGGACTTCTTGTCCGCCCCGTGCATCAGCGCGAGGATGATCTCAGCCGCGGCTTTTGGTCGGAAAAAGAGATGACCGATCGCTTTTCTGGCGACAAAAACCCGCTCACGCCCATCAAGCGCCTCGCTCGCGATGGCCTCGACGGGCAGGCTCTCATTTTCGCCCAGCACGTTCATCACCGCCCAATTGATCGCGGCGCAAAGGGTGCGATCGCCCGATAGAAACCATTTGACGATCAGACGGCCGAAAAGATCGCGTCGTGCGCTGCAAAGCTTGCGCAGAAAATCGTCGAAACGCTCCGGTCCGGCGTCGGCGCCGCGGGCGATGGCGAAACGCTCGAAAAACGCGATCGCGAGTCTTTCCCCCGGAGCGCCCAATTGGTTTGAGAGAGCGAGATCGAGAAACTGCATCGTTCCGTTCATTTGCGAATTGACGCGCTCGCCATGGCGAAGAATGAGGTCGAGAATTTCCGGTTCAAGCTCGGCGTGTTTAAGCCACGCGATCTCGATCGCGGCGTGAAGCGTGAGGTTGCCGCCCGCGGCGAGCGCGCGGTCAAGAAAAGCGGGCGTGTTGCAGGCAAGGCCATCGGCTCGCGGACCGAGCGCAAAGCTTGAGCGAACGATACTTGCGAGCACGCCGTCATCGCTGGCACCGTCGAGCACGCCTTCAAGCGCGGCTGACGCGCGACGGACCAGCGAATCAGCGCCCGTAAAATCGAATCGGCCGACGGCGAAGCAAGCGTGACGCGCGATCTCTGGGTCATCCGACGCGACAAGGTCGAGGAGGTTTTCAAACCAAGCGTCGCGGGCGCGGCGCGCCCCGGCGAGAACGACCGCAGTGATGAGAAGGGCGAAGCGCTTCGGGTCGTTCTTGATGAGCGTCAGGGCCTCGTCGGGCCGCTTTTCGGCCGCGCCGCAGAAACTGGAGAACGGATCGATGAGCAAGCTGGCGGCGCCGTCGCCCTCCCCGGCTTTGACGACATCAACCACCGCGTTCATGACGGCACCCGTCTCAGCATCGAGAACAGGAAGGATGGCCTCAAATACGTGCTGGACAGCGAAAAATCCGGGGACGCTTCTTGTCCCACCGCCAAGTTCGTTGAGCACGCTTATCGCGTCGATGGCACCATCGCCATGGAGACGCGCCAGCGCCTGTTCAAAGTCGCGCCGCGCCGCGTCCTCGCCATAGGAGCGCGACGCGACAAGCTGGCGGAGCGTTCCTTTCTTAAAGGCAGCGATAATTTGCGACTCATCGGCCGTCACGCGGTTGGGTTCCTGTATGATGCGAAGCGAGCGCTCCAACCCGCCCCGGCGAAATTTCGCCAGCGGAAAAAAAGAGTCCACTCAATATTATATTACTACAGATCGCCCTAATTTGCAAGAACAAAAATAGAACATAAAAAATGTGCGCCAAGCCGATCAGTGAAACAAATTGGGAGCGGATCAGGCGGCGACAACTGCCGAATATCGGCCACGCCGGGCATTCGTGATCGACCTGAAGACCTTCTTCAACCAGGGCCCGTCGGCGCGAACATCAATTGGCGACTACTAAACAGATGACCGTTCGGCCCATAGCCAACGTTTTGTCATAACGCACTCTTGTAGCGTCCAGATCGAGCGCTCGAAACTCCGCTTCTGCGATTTAGGCGATAATGGTGATGCGCTTCCGATGTCTGCTTTTGCGCGCTGAGGCGACATTCCGGCCTAATCTCAGGTAATAGGCCTGACTATCACTTGGCGGCAATCTTTTTAATCGCGGCCTTCGGATCAAAACCGATTGCTTTGGCGATGTCGAGGAACTCGATTACGTCTACTCGGCGCTCGCCGCTTTCCACTTTTGCGATGAATGACTGGTATTGACCTAGCGCTTTGGCGAGCTCGGTCTGGTTTAAGCCTGCGACTTTTCGTTCTTTTTTTGGCTTTCCAAGCTCTTTCGCCAACGAAGTTTCCGTGGGGAAACATCAAGCTTTGAAAATTTGAGAATCAGGGATACTTGACGTGTTCGCCTTCCCGTGGGCGTGGCCGCTGCCTTGGCAAAGGATTTTTGATCCAACGGTAATTTCACCTCAGAGACCGTCCTTTTTCATCGGCCGTCTGAAGCGAGCAGCGCGTTTCGAGTTGGCCGTTTTGGAGAAGGAATGTCATGTTTTCCACTTACGATGGCGCAAAACGCCGAGCCAAGCAGCTCAACAAGAAGCTCTTTGAGAGTTCGATCATTTTTCCGCTGAGCTATTGCCAGTATGCGCTTGCGCGCGCCCAAGGCTTTGGCAATTGGCGTGAACTTAAGTCTTCTATCGGTTCTGTGTGCTGCTCCATAGAGCCGGCACTCTTTAAGCGTCGACTAATGAATGTACTCCCGGAGTCCTGCCGGAGAACAGCAGACTACTGGGTGGATCGACGTTCGTTTGAATGGGCCGACGAAAAAAGCCCCATCAGCATGGAATTTCAGAACTGGTATTATATGGTGAACCCCTATTTCTTCTCACTCATGGTTGGGTTCAATCGCAGCCCCGCCTTACTCCAGCCCGGCTCAGGCAAGGGACAAAGATTGCGAAAGACAATTGTTCAGCTGGCGCTGCAAAACGGAATGATGTTTCATACCGAAAGTGGTTGTTTCAAATTGAATCCCACAACATTATCTGTCCAGAAAACCGCTCCGTTTTACGAATTTTTCTCACCAGAAATCCATCAGCATAAAGATTTTAAAACCGAACTCCAGCGTGTTGTTGACGCGGGCATTTTGAGTTGGACACCCAAAAATGATAAAGTGGGAACGATTGAAATATTTCCGCCATCCAGGCAAGAGCTTATGGATCATGTTGAGGCATGCCGCAGAGGCCATGACCCATTTATTCAAATGCTCTCCGAAAAGCGCGCGAGTTAAAACTACTTGCTATTAGATTGGTCGACCGGGTGACTTGGATTTCTGACGCCGCCCTCGCGGAAGCGCCTTTGGCTTAGGTGCAATTGCTGCTTCAGCAAAAAAATCTATCGTCTTAACGGACAAAGCTTCAGCAAGCCTGTCTAGGAGGTCAACTGTCGGATTTCTGAGGCCGCGCTCCAAGCCACTTACATAGGCCCGATCAATATCCGCTTCCAGCGCCAACTCTTCCTGCGAAATACGATTTGAGAGCCTGATCGCTCGTATGTTCCTAGCAATGCGCACACGGGAGTTCATGGGGATATTCTGTTGGCTTTATATAGCTCACGCTAATCGCATTCTATTAGTTTGGTGCCGGTGGCATCTACTTGACACTGCTATAGGTATATGTATTAAAATACATCCGACATTGCTAAGTTTTGGCGAAACACGCAGAAAAGACAAGAACTAGCAGCGGAATACGCTCAATGCGGGAGGAATTTATTTGCCTGCCTTAGCAAAGAATTCTGAAACATCGACGCCCAATGCTGAGGCGATTTCATCAACCTTATCCAAGGTGAGATTCTGCTGGCCGCTCTCAATGCGGCTCACATACGCTTGGTCACCACCAATACGGCTTCCAAGCTCGTCTTGTGAAATATCGACGGCTGTCCGAATCCGCTGAACGGCTTTTCCGAAACGCTTCTTCAGTTCCATTCAATAATGGAAAGTCAATTTGCACAACTATAACCATGTATTGAAATACATATTTGCCACTATGGTGTGCTTTCGTATTCCACAACGGCCTACGTCCCAGATGAATTGCTTCCGCAGCCACAGAAAAGGGCGGCAAGAAACGGTTCTAGGCCGGCGGTTACAGGTTCCATCCATAAGAGTTTTCAACAATGAAAAAAGGCTGGGACTTTGACCAAAGATGTACCCAAATTTGAGTTTCTAAATAAGTCGCTCGGCGCAAATCTCCAGCATTTGCGCATGGCTCGCGGGCTGAACCAGACCGAGCTCGGGCGCCAGCTCGGGGTCAGTCTCCAGCAGGTCCAGAAATACGAAAGCGGCAAGGACCGCATGGCGGCGTCCACCGCATTTCGCGCTGCGGAAAGCCTCGGCGTCGAGATCGGGGCGCTTTACGAAGGCCTGGACACCGGGTCTCGGCGCACAAGCTCGAAAAACCCGAAGAGCCAGACCCTGTTTGTTCCCCTGAACGCGTGCCCGCGCTCGGCGGCGTCGCGGAAGTCCGAGCTTATCGATCTTATCCGGAGCTACCAGGCGATCGAGAACGCCTCCTTGCGCGCGTCCGTGCGCCAGATCGTCAGGCGGCTGGCGGCGGATGGCAACGCGTCGCGCAGGACTGGCCGCGTTAGCAGCGGAGGAACCGATGCCCGCTGACGACGGCCTTCCTTCCGTCTCTTCTGCGGCGTCGGACCCGTTCGACCTCGAGGACGCCTATCGGGCATATCATGGTCCCCTCGTCTCCTTCCTCAGCAACAAGCTCCCCGAAAAATCCGTCGCTGCGGACATCGCTCACACAGTGTTCGCGGCGCTCGCGGCGCGGCCCTCCCTCGACGCCGTCCGTAATGTACGCCAGTATCTTTTTCGTGCGGCGCGCAACCAGCTTGCCGATTACTATCGCAAGGAACACGCGCAGGAAGAACGCGCCGAACGGTTCAAGGCCGATCCGCTCGCTCCGAACGGACAGGAAGCGCCCTGCCCGGAAGACGAAGCGATCCGGCGCGACAAGCTGAACCGCCTGCGCATCATCATCGCCGCCATGCCGGAGAAACGGCGGATGGTGTTTATGCTGGCGCGGTTTCAGGAATTGACCGAAACTGAGATCGCCGAGCGGCTCGGCATGAAACCCGACGCAGTGAGCAAACACGTCTCGCGCGCCATGCGTGACTGCAAAAGGGAAATGCTGAAGATCTTTGATGATGCGCCGGCGAACCAACATGCGGAAGACCTGAATGGGCGCGGCTCCCGAAAACGCTGACAGCGCCGTCTTTGACGAGGCGACGCGATGGTTTTGGCGGCTGCAGGGCGGCGCCGCGACACCGGCAGACCGCCGCGCCTTCGAGGAATGGCGAGGCGCCGATCCCCGCCACGCCGCCGCCTATGATCAGGCGCGCGAAGTCTGGGACGCCGTCGGCGAGCTCGATGACTTGCGGGAATTGGCGGCTGCGCCGGACTTCGGGCGTTCCGGGAAAAGGCGATTTTCCGTCGCCGGACTCGCCGGCGCGGCGCCGTCTCGGCGCTCCATCATCTCCACCGCCCTCGCGGCGGGCTTAGCCCTGGCGCTTATCGTCCCGGCAATCATTTACACCGAGCCTGCCTGGCTCCTCCCCGATGTCCATGTGACGCGCACGGCCGAAACCACGGCGATCGTCCTTCCGGACGGCAGCGCCGCAGAGCTTGCGCCCAGAAGTAAGATCAAAGTCGCCTATGCAGATGCCGAACGGCGGGTCTATCTCGACAGCGGCGAGGCGTTTTTCGACGTTCGAAAAGACGACGCGCGTGCGTTTCTCGTCTCCTCCGGCGATGCGGAAATTCGTGTGACCGGCACCAAGTTCAATGTCCGGCAGGGGGCGGCGGGCGTCACTGTTTCCGTCGCGGAAGGCCATGTGGAAGTACGGCGGCGTGCGTCACGTAAGAGTGCTGACGCAAGCGTCGCCGAGGCGCGACTGTCCGCCGGCGAGGAAATCGCCGCGCAAACGGGTGCCGCCGGTCTTACGCCCGTCACGGCGGCGCCGCCCGCATCGATCGCTTCATGGCGCGCCGGGCGCCTCGTCTACAGGGGCGCGCCCTTAAGCGAGTTCATCGCCGATGCGAACCGCTATTCCGGCAAGCCGGTCATTGTCGCCGACGACAGCCTCCTCGACCTGCCGCTCGTCGCTTCGCTGCGCACCGATCAGATCGATGACATGATCGACGGTCTTCCCGACATTCTCCCGCTCGAAATCGACCGGTCGCGGCGAGACCGCATCATTTTGAGGCCGGCCGGCCGGGCGTCCAACTGATTTACTGAGGCTTCTTCGCCGGTCGTTTTGGCCTCGGAACTTCGGCGAAACGCCGCCGGTATTGTGCCGACGCCCGCTGCCCCCTGCTGCCTTCAAAAAAAGTCTCAGCCCCTGTCAGGTTTTCGCCGCTGGCGGCGACAGCCTCACTGGAAACGGCGTGCGCCGGGGCGAAACGCCCCGCGCGACCCGCCGGATATCAGGAGGGGTGTCAATGAACAATAAAGTGAAAATTCTAATGGCCGCGTCCGTGTCGGTCTTGGCCATGAATTGCGCGGCTGAGGCTGCCCGTTACGACGCGCAATCCACCGCCAGCGGCGCCAGCGAAAAGATAAAGATTCAGTGGAATATTCCGGCGCAGCCGCTGACGGACGCGCTCATCGCGTGGTCGGAACAGTCGAATTACGTGATTTTGATACAGGATGATCTCGCCGCCGGCGTTAAAAGCCGGGCGCTCATCGGGTCGTACACCAGTTTCGAGGCGCTGGAGCGTTTGCTGTCGCCGAGCACCCTTACCTACAAAATCCGCAATGACACGACGCTTGTCGTCACGCCGCGGCTTCAGCCGGCGTCGCTTCAGACGGATCGCCAGCAAACGCGCTTCGCGATGGCGGAGCAAGAGACAAGCGCAGTCGCAGAGCGCCGCGCTTCAGCGCAGCCGGAAGCGGAACGGATTGAACAGGGCGGCGCGTCGGGCGAAACAGATGAAGTCGTCGTCACCGGCACGCGCATTCGCGGCGCGACCCCCGCCGCGCCCCTGCGCGTCGTGACGCGGACCCAGATCGATCAGTCGGGCTTTGGCGATGTTGGCGATCTCGTCAGAAGTTTCCCGGAAGTCTTCGCCGGCGGTCAGAACCCCGGCGTCATCGCATCGACCGGCGGGGCCGGAAACCAGAACGTCTCGAACGCGTCGACCGTCAATCTGCGCGGCATCGGGACGGACGCGACGCTCGTCCTCCTCAACGGGCGCCGCCTCGCGGGAGATACCTTCTTTCAGGCGGTCGATATCTCCGGCATCCCGCTGGCGGCCGTCGAGCGTGTCGAAATCGTCGCCGACGGCGCTTCGTCCCTGTACGGATCGGACGCGGTGGCCGGCGTCGTAAATTTCATCCTGCGCGACGATTTCGAAGGAGCGGAGCTGACGGGGCGCGTCGGCGGCGCCACAAGGGGCGGCGCGTTCGAGCAGACCTACGCTGCGCTTGGCGGCGCGGAGGTCGGCGGCGTTCACCTTCTCGCCAATTACGAATACGCCAAACAGAACGGTCTCACCGCTGGCGATCGCGATCTCACATCCGACGCGGTTCCCGGCGCCCATCTCTTGCGCCCCCAAGAAAGGCATTCGCTCTTTCTGAGCGCGGGCGGCGATCTGACAGATCGTCTCGCCTTCTCGACGGACGCGATCTTGAGCAAGCGAAACGTCGACTATCTTCACCAGCCCTTCGAGACGGCCGCGCCGCTTCATATCTCCACCGATACGCCGGCCTTCACCGTTGGATCGACGCTAGAATGGAAGGCGACCGACCGGTGGCGGCTGGCGCTGAACGGCGTCGTGTCGGCAAGCCGCAATGACGGCTGGACGCGCTCGCCTGCCTCCGACAGCAACACGCGCTACGAAAACGCCCTTGGTTACGGCGAGATTTTGGTCGAAGGCGCGATCGGCGGGCTGCCGGGCGGCGATATCAGAACAGCCTTCGGCGGCGGCTGGCGCCATGAAGATTACGAGCGCAGCAGCGAAACGACGCCCTCGCTCGCGGTCAGCGGCGACCGCGAAATCAGATACGCATTCGCCGAAGCATTGATCCCGGTGGTCGAAGAGTCCGAAGACCGGTTCCTGCTCCGGTCACTGACGATCAGCCTCGCGGGACGCTTTGAGGATTACAGCGATTTCGGCTCGACGACGACGCCGAAGGTCGGTGTCCGATATGAGCCATTTACGGGACTGACCCTGCGCGGCACCTGGGGCGAATCCTTCCGCGCGCCGTCCTTTCAACAGCTCTTCTCTGCGCAGACTGCGGTCCTCTACCCCGCCTCGGTGTTCAGCCAGCCAGGCGGCGGCGAAGTGATCTTCGCCACTGGCGGAAACCCGGACCTCGGACCGGAACGCTCCCGCTCCTGGACCGCCGGCGCCGATTTCAACGCCGACTTCGACGGCGACGCGCCGTTGACCCTGTCGGCGACCTTTTTCGCGATTAACTATGACGACCGGGTAGTGGTGCCCGTCTCGCCTGGCGCGACGGCGCTCATCAATCCCGCTTTCAGCGACTTTGTCGAGCGCGATCCGGCGGCCGACCGCCAAGCGCAGCTCATCGCCGGCGTTTCGCGTTTCGTCAATCTCACCGGCGCGCCTTAC
>JAUIEG010000515.1 GCA_030428745.1 Alphaproteobacteria bacterium | reverse complement strand
CAATCGACGCGAGGCGGGCGGCGGCGCGTTCATGGTTCCGCTCAAGCTCATTGAGTTTGGTGCGCGCGGAGTCGAGCGCCCGGCGGGCATCGTTGAAAAGCGAGCGAACCTCGCGCTCATTCGCCTGCTTCGATTTCAAGGTTTCCGTCGCTTCGCCATGGTCGCGGCGCGCGGCGTCGGCGCTCGCCTCAGCAGAAGTGAAGTCGCTGTCGAGCACTGCCAGACGATTACGCTGCTCCAGTCGGATCGCAGCGGAGGTCTTGGCGTCTGCGTGAGTCGTAAAGCCGTCCCAGCGCCAGAGATCGCCGTCGCGGGAGACGAGACGCTGGCCGGGTTTTAACTGCGCACGCAAAGCCTCCCCCGCTTCGCGTTCGATGACCCCGACCGCCGCGAGACGGCGAGCCAGCGCGGCGGGCGCGCGAACAAATCGCGATAGGGGCGAAACGCCCTCCGGCAGAGCAATATCCGCCGGGGTTTCTCCGAAATGCGACCAGTGCGCCGGCGCGGCCTCGTCCACCGCAGCGCCGAGATCGTCACCCAAAGCGGCGGCGAGCGCATTTTCATACCCGGCGTCCACCTCGATCATTTCAATCAAGGGCGTCCAGTCTTCGCTTTCATTGGCAGCCAAGACCCGGCGCAGCGCCTCGCGTTCGGCGTCAAGCTCGGTCAGGCTTTGCTCCGCCTTGCGCAGCGGCCCGCGCAGTTCTGTTTCACGATCTTCCGCGGCGGCGCGTTCTTCCTCGGCGCGGTGGAAAGCGGTCTCAGCAGCGTTAGCGGCTTCCTCAGCACCAGCGAAGCGCGCTTTCGCTTCCTCAAGAGCCGCAGCCTGTTCCGGCGTCGGCTCAACAAGCTGTCGCTCATCCGTATAGGAACGAATCTGCTCCGCGATTTTTTCAAGCCGTCTTTCGGCTGCGGAAAGATTGCCCGCCACCGCCTTGCGGCGCGCCTCGATGTCGGCGGCTTCTGTCGATTTCTGGTCAAATTCCGCTTCCGCAGCCTCGAGCGCTGCAGCGGCTTCGGTCATCGCGGCTTCGGCCGCCGTCACATGCTCGGCTTCGGACGCCTCGCGCTGGCGCAGGATTTCTTCTTCGCCATTAAGCGCGGCGACGGCGTTGTCAGCATCTGCGAGAAGATCCTTCTCCCGCACCATGTCGCCTTTGAGGCGGTCGATTTCACCGGCGAGGCGCGCGAGTTCCGCTTCGGCGCGGCGCGCCTCCTCATCGAGGCCTTCGCGCGCAACGGTCAGGCGATGGAGCGCAGCGGCGGCTTCCGCCTCTGCAAGGCGCAACGGGTCAAGCGCTTCATGGGCGTTTGTCTGCGCCGTCGTCGCAAGCGCGGCGACGCGGACCGTCTCTTCAATGAGCGCGCTGATTTCTTTCAGGCCCTCTTCTGCTTTTTCCTGCGCATCGACAGCGTCACGCCAGCGGATGAAGGACAGCATCGCTTCAGTGCGGCGAATGTCGCCAGAGACATTGCGGTATCGCGTCGCCTGGCGCGCCTGGCGGGCGAGTGCTGTTTTCTGCGTTTCAAGCTCGCCGACAACGTCATCGAGGCGCTCGAGATTCTGCTCCGCGGCGCGCAGACGCAACTCCGCCTCATGACGGCGGCTGTGGAGGCCCGTTACGCCCGCGGCTTCTTCCAGAAGGCGGCGGCGGTTCTGCGGCTTGGCGCTGATAAGCTCGGCGACCTGGCCCTGACGCACTAGCGCCGGGGAATTCGCGCCCGTGGACGCATCAGCGAAGAGAAGCTGCACATCTTTGGCGCGCACTTCCTTTGAATTGATGCGATAGATCGACTGTGTGCCCTCTTCCTTGCGGATGATGCGGCGCGAAACCTCAAGGGTTTCATATTCGTTATATTCCGCCGGCGCAGAGCGGTCGGAATTGTCGAGCGTCAGGATCACTTCCGCCCAGTTGCGCGCCGGGCGCATGGTGGTGCCGGAAAAGATCACCGCATCCATGCCGTCGCCGCGCAGCGCCTTTGCGGATGTCGCGCCCATAACCCAGCGCAGCGCTTCCAAAAGGTTCGACTTGCCGCAGCCATTCGGCCCCACAATGCCGGTCAGGCCATCGCGGATTTCGAAGTCGGTCGGTTCGACAAAGGACTTGAAGCCGACAAGGCGGACATTGGTGAATTTCACAGGTCTTTTCCCGATAACGACAACGCCGCCGCCCACTTCGGCGACGCTGTTTCCAAAGACGTTAGAGATCGGCGATTCTGGTGCGAGGCCAAGGCCTTGAGCGCCCCCGCGCCCAAAGACTTATTCCCCAGCCCGTCACTCGCTGTCTGCGCCGCCATCGGTTTTTTTCTCCAGCGCCTCATCCAGCGCCTTGGAGAAATCCTCGGCGGTCGAGAAATGGCGCGTCTGGCCCTCGACCACGAAGCTCGGGGTCGAATTGATGCCGTATTTTTCGCTGCCCTCGTTGATGTTTTCATTAATTAAATCAAGCAAATCCTGCCTTTTCACGCAGGCGTCGAAGTCCTCCGAACTCATCCCGGCCTGGGACGCGATCTTCAAGAGTTCGTCGCGCGGGCTCTCCCCGTAAATCCAGGTGCGTTGGCTCTGGAAGAGCGCGCCCAGAATAACAAAATAGGCGTCGTCGCCGCGTTTTTCAGCGGCGCAGCGCGCCAGCATGGAGCCCGCCACGGAAAGGTTGGCCGGCGCGGTCGGGAATTCCCGGAAAATGAACCGAACCTTACCGGTTTCGATATAATTGGCTTTGATCTCGGGGAAGACGTCCTGGTGGAAGGTCGCGCAGTGCGGGCAGGTCACCGAGGCGTATTCGACCACCGTCAGCGGCGCATCAGCGTCGCCCATGGCCATATCGCCTAGCGCGCCTTCGCCCGCTTTTTCAACCGACGCCGGGTCCGTACCGGACGCCG
>JAUIEG010000514.1 GCA_030428745.1 Alphaproteobacteria bacterium | reverse complement strand
AAACGCCGCGACAAGCTGCGTCGGCAGATCGGAAATAAAGCCCACCGTATCGGAGAGAATGAGCCTCACGCCTGACGGCAAATCGATCGCGCGCATGGTCGGATCGAGCGTTGCGAAGAGCAAATTCTCCGCCATCACCCCGGCCCTGGTCAGGCGGTTGAACAGCGTCGATTTACCGGCGTTTGTATAGCCCACCAATGCGACCACGGGATGCGGCGCGCGTTTTCGTTTCGCCCGCTGCAGCGTCCGCGTGCGGCGCACCTCCTCGAGCTTTTTCTTGAGACGCACGATCTTGTCGTCGAGGGCGCGGCGGTCAGATTCGATCTGCCGTTCGCCGGGGCCGCCGAGAAACCCTGCGCCGCCTCGCTGGCGTTCAAGGTGGGTCCATGACCGCACCAGTCGCGAGCGCTGATAATCGAGATGGGCGAGATCGACCTGCAACCGGCCTTCCGCCGTTTGGGCGCGGTCGCCGAAAATTTCCAGAATCAGCGCCGTGCGGTCGAGCACCTTTACGTCCCATTCCTTTTCAAGATTGCGATGCTGAACGGGACTTAAAGCGCCGTCGACGATGACAAGCGCAGGACGCGGCTCATGAGCGTCGAGGCGCGCCCTGATCTCCTCCACCTTGCCGCCGCCAAGCAGCGTCGCCGGGCGCGGTTTCTGCACCGGCGCAATCATCGTGTCGACAACCTGCAGATCAATCGCCGCGGAAAGGCCTACAGCCTCCTCCAGACGCGCTTCCGGCGCGCGCAACCCTTCCTCGCCGCGCAAGGCGGGGTGAACGACAATCGCAAAAAGATTCTCAGACGTATTGGGTTCTGACATTACATACGCTTTCGAGCGCCCGCAGCGACAAAGCGCGGGCGCCACACAAACTTTCTACCATGAAAGGCCGGCCGGGTCTTTGGGTGAACGGCTTATTCGCCGTCTTCGCCATCCCAAAGCGTCACGGGCGATTGCGGCATGACCGTTGAGATCGCATGCTTGTAAACAAGCTGGGCGTGGCCATCGCGCTTCAAAAGCACGCAGAAATTGTCAAACCAGCTGACAATGCCCTGCAATTTCACGCCGTTCACAAGGAAGATCGTGACAGGGATCTTGGTCTTGCGAACATGGTTGAGGAACGTGTCCTGCAAGTTTTGTTTCTTTTCGCTCATTGGTCCCGCTTCTCCGAGTCGGTTCGTGTTTTTTATTGCAGCGCAACATCATCATGGCGCGGAATAACAGGACTGGCAACAGGTTTACGCGTCCAGTCGTGTCTCATTTCATGAAATCAGGGGGAAATCCCGGCTTTTCAACCCTTTGCGGCGCACGCCTTATAGGCTTCGCGAAGCCTCAGGGCCACCGGACCGGGCTTTCCGGACCCGATTCGCGTTCCGTCGATGGAAATAATGGGCATTACGAAGGAGGTCGCCGAGGTTAGAAACGCCTCCGGCGCCGCCTTGGCCTCTTCGAGGGTGAAAGGCCGCTCAATCACCTTGATCTGAAGCTCTTCGGCGCAGGCGATGGCGGTCTGACGGGTGATGCCGCCGAGAATTTCATTAGTCTTCGGATGGGTGACGATGGCCCCGGTTTCATCGACGATCCAGGCGTTCGAGGCCGAACATTCGGTGACAACGCCATCCCGGACAAGGATCGCCTCAGCCGCGCCGGCTTTCGTTGCGGCCTCCTTGGCGAGCGCGTTGGGGAGCAGTCCCACGGTCTTGATGTCGACCCGACCCCAGCGGATATCCGGCTGGGAAATCACGGCGATTCCGTGATTGGCCTTCACATCCGACTGATCGAAGTCGAACCGCCGCGCGGTGATGACGAGAGACGGCGCCGTTCCCTCGGGCGGGAAGGCGTGATTGCGAGGCGCAACCCCGCGCGTCACCTGCATATAAACGAGCGCATCCTTAAGGCGGTTGCGGCGCACGACCTCACCCATCACAACCTTTAGGGCGCGCATATCCATTGGCGCGTCCATCTCCAATTCACTCAGGGACCGCTGCATCCGGACGAGATGGCCGTCCATATCCCAGTAGCAGCCGTTCACCACGACACAGACTTCGTAAATCCCGTCGGCGAACTGGTAGCCACGATCTTCGATATGCACCATGGCCGTGCTTTGCGGCACGTATTGGCCGTTCACATAAGCGATGTGGGGCATCAGTTCACCATCTCCAGAACGCGCGATTAACCAGCGCCAGCGCCACGGCGCCTTCGAGCCGGCCAAGGATCATGCCGACAACAAGCAGCCAGCGCAGCGGCTCGTCGAAGACGGCGTAACCGTCCGCATGATCCGCGGCAAGAGAGATCAGCGGGCCAGCATTTGCGAGCGCTGCAGTCGCCGCCGCCGCCGCAAGATCGAAGGGGTGGCCGCCGATAGACAACGCCATCAGGAGAAACGCCAGCGTCATCGTAAAAACAAGGAAGTGAATCCACACGCCCAGTTCATTCGAAACCCGGCGGCGGCCAAAGACCGCCCCGGGACTGATCAGCCGACGAAGCTCCTCGCGCGCACGGCGCATGATTACGAGCCAGCGCAACACCTTGAATCCGCCGGCGGTCGACACTGCGGCCGCGCCGATGATCGCTGTGACAAGACAGGTCAAGAGCGGCGGCGGCTCGCCGATCATATAACCGTTGGTCGTGACGAGCGACGCCGCGTTGAAAAGTTGGGGACCGAGCAGAACGACATCCCCCGCCCCCGCCGTCACCCAGAACAGGACCGCCGCCCAGATAACGATCATCAGATAGGCGCCGGTTTCAATATCACGCAGCTTTTCGCGTTCGCCCTTCATCACGCGCGCGATGAGGATGAAGTTAACGCCGCCCAGAAGCGTGAAAAAGAAAAGCGCAACCTCGACATTCGTGCCATAGCCGACAATGCCATCATCATGCGGAATGAACCCGC
>JAUIEG010000513.1 GCA_030428745.1 Alphaproteobacteria bacterium | reverse complement strand
GCGAAGTCAGTGACCCCCGATTTCATCATTTGTCTTGAAGACGGGAAGAAACTGAAAATGCTGAAGCGCTATCTGCGCACGCATTATGATCTGTCTCCTGAAGAATATCGGCGTAAATGGGGTCTGCCGGCGGATTATCCGATGACCGCGCCCAACTACGCCAAGTCACGCTCGCGTCTCGCCAAGGAAATTGGCCTCGGCACGGCGGCGACCTCTTCCGGCCGTAAACCGGCCAAGAAGAAAGCGACGCGCCGAAAACGGAAATCCTCCTGACATCTTCTTAACGATGGAATGACTGGCGTCTGCATCGCCGGGAGATCGGTTTCCTGACCGTTCATCCCGGCGTGCGCGCGCATTTTCAGCGGCGTCGATCTTCCGCGGATTGTCCTCATCCCTTAACAATCTCATCACTGGCAAAATTACAAATTTATCTATCGCCAGGCGCGATGCATTTTTTTTGTATTTTTCAAAAGAAATTTCCGCGTTCTTTATCACGTTTGCCGCTTGCCCAACGTTAACCCGAACGGTCCCTAAGCGAGACGAAGTCTTCGTTATCAGCTGAACCGGACGAACGTCGATCCTTTGCATTTTGCTTTATCGAAGACAGCGCGGCGCATGCGCTACGCCCTTATAAGCCTTGAAAACAGCCGGTATTTTCACGCGCCATGCAGATAGCGCAAGGGCGCATGCGCCGCCTTCATGAGGCCGCCCCAAACTGGCGCAGTTTCTCTTTTTCACAAGGCGCGAAGTTAAAATTGTAGCTTGTTCAGAAAGTGGAAACTCTGTTTTTTCACGAACAATCAACCACTTATAGAAGCTTTTACCTTGCTGTTTATGAGTTTTTTTACAGCGCAAGCCTACTGTCGGCGACAACAAGTTGTGTATCACGGGGTTATTGATCTCATGTCTGTCGTTGCTGACAATGCCGCGCCGTCCGAAAAAACCGATGCCTATGTGATTGGTCCGGACGGTACGCCGCTCACCTTGCAGGACCTCCCGCCGCCAACCACCAAGCGCTGGGTCATCCGCCGCAAGGCCGAAGTCGTCGCCGCCGTGCGCGGAGGCCTGTTGACGCTTGAAGAAGCGTGCAACCGATACACCCTCACTGTTGAAGAGTTTCTGTCCTGGCAGAAAGCGATCGATCAGTTCGGTCTGCCGGGGCTGCGCGCGACGCGCGTTCAGCAATACCGATAATCCCTCCTAGACTTTTCGGTCTTCGAAAACCCGTCGCGGCTCCGCCCGGCGGGTTTTTCTTCACCTTTGCGCGACACCGCCTGTTTTCCGGCTGTCAGCGCCCTTGGAACAGGGCCTTCCTTCGGGCTATGCTCAGGGCTGTGTCATTTTGGGCCATGTCGGCCCCAGTAGTTCAGCCGGTAGTTCGCCCATGATGAAATTCATCGCCTCTGACCTCGATGCGGCGAAGGCGAAAGCGCATCGTGCGCTGGGCGACAAGACGGTGATTATTTCCGTTCGCAACCTGCCGAGCGGCGATATTGAGGTGACCGCCTCCGACAAAGCCGCCCCGGCCGCGCCGGAACCGGCCCCCAAGGCGCAATTCGCCGGAGCCGCGCGGGACGCAGTCGATGAAGGCCCGTTCAAGATGGGCGCAGGCGCCAGACTTAACGAAAATATCGAGAGCAAATTCTCCGCCGACGCACTCTCCAAGCTCTCCAGCAAGCTCACCGGCGGCAAGGACGGGCGCAGCCTCGACATGTCCGACGCCACCGTGCGGGCGATGGCGGAAATCCTGGCGCCGCATGGCGTGGGAGAGCCCCTTATCGCCGCCCTGATCGAGGGCGCGCGGAACTCCCAGATTGACGAAGACCTTTACCGGCTCGAGGCTGGCTTTCGAGAGGTCTTCACCTTCGCCCCTTTGGTCCTGGCGCCGACCGCGCCGGTGATGCTGGTGGGGCCCACCGGCGCCGGCAAGACATCGACTGGCGCCAAGCTCGCCGCCTCAGCTCAGGAAAGCGGGGCGCAGGCGACCATGATTACCGCCGATGTGGGCCGCGCCGGCGCCATCGACCAGATCAAGGCTTATGGCGAGGCCCTCGGCGCGGATTACTTCATCGCCGAAAGCCCTCTCGATGTTGAACAGATCCTGCGCAGCCATCGCCCCGGGGGCGCGGTGATTTTCGATACGCCCGGCGTCAGCCCGTATGACGCCGGCGATGTGGCGGCCCTGCGCTCTTATCGCGAGGCGGCGGACGCAGAACCGGTGCTGGTCCTGCCCGCCAGCGGCGACGCGGACGAATATGTGGACTGGGCGCTGGCGTTCAAGGAGATCGGCGTGCGCCGCTGCATCCTGACGAAATTCGACGCCACGAAGCGTGTGGGCGCAGGATTGCGCGCCGCCTATGAGGCCGGGCTTGGGCTCGCGCATTTTTCCGAAACCGCCTTCATTTCCGAAGGGCTGTTGCCGGCGAGCCCGGAATTTCTCGCCCGGCGCCTGATCGCCTCACGCCCTGGAAAATTCGGATAAGAAAAAGGCGGGCCAAAAAAGCCCGCCAATTTGATACGCAACGTTTTTTATTCTTTGTACTGAAGACGCAACTTATGCTGAAAGCCCCCGCTTTTTTGTAGGCGCATATTGAAGGCCTGCTCCTATTAAGGTTCGCCGAGAAGCGCAACCGGATCGACGGCCTCGCTTTCCTGACGGACTTCGAAATGCAGCTGCGGCGTCGTCACCGAGCCGGTTTTGCCGACCTTTGCAATGACCTGGCCCTGACGCACCTGATCGCCCTTTTTAACGAGCATGGAGTCATTATGGGCGTAGGCGGTGACGAAACCGTCCTTGTGCTTGACGAGCAAGAGATTGCCGAACCCTTCAAGCTCCGAGCCGCGATATACAACCTGACCGTCAGCGGCGGCGCGCACCGCCGTGCCCGCCGGCGCGGAG
>JAUIEG010000512.1 GCA_030428745.1 Alphaproteobacteria bacterium | reverse complement strand
CATCCTGTCCGCCGCGGGGCAGGCGCTGCACCTCTTCGCCGTAAAACGCCTGACGGATCTGGCGGGAGACTTCGGCCAGGGTGAGGCCGAAACGCTCTGCGCCGGGTTTCAGCTCGACCTGAAGTTCCGGCGTTGCGGACTGAAGATTATTTCGGACGTCATAGGTGTCGGGCAGCGTGCGCAGGAAATTCTGCACGTCGAGAACGCCGAGACGCAGCTCTTCAAGGCTGTCGGATTCGATACCGAAGGTAAGATCAGGCCCGCCGTTGTTCAGCGTATAGCCGATGGTGACTTCCTCGGCGTCCGGAATATCGCCAAGTTTCTCTCGGAAAAGTTCGGCGATTTCCTTGGTGGACTGCTTGCGCTCGTCCGCTGGAACAATGGTGACATAGGCGGAGATGTCTTCTTCATCAGCGCCGATATAAACGGATTTGACGAATTCTTTTTCCGGCGTGTCGAGATCGGCTTTCAGTTTGTTGGCCGCAATCTCGATCTCATCGAAAACCTGCTCCGAACGCGCCCAGGGGGAGCCTTCGGGCATGCGGACGGTGAGTGACAGGAACGTGCCTTGCACTTCGGGCTGGAATTTGAAGGCGACCCAGCCTTGCGCAAGAAGGGCGGTCGCGATGGCGAACGCGCCGATGAAGAAGGCGACTGTGAAATAGCGGAAGCGCAGCGCAGTCCTGACGGCTGGCCGGTAAACATTATCCGCGAAGCTCATCAGGCCTTCCGCGAATACTTTCTGCAGCCGGTAATAAACGCCTTCCTTGTTCTGTTTTTTCATATGCGCCAGATGCGACGGCAGAATGAGGAAGGATTCAATCAGTGAGAATAAAAGCGCGAAGATGATCGTGTAGCTGATGTGTTTGGTGAACTGCGCCGTGCCGCCGGAAAGAAACAGCCATGGGGCGAAGGTGATCATCGTCGTGATGACCGCGAATAACACCGGCTTTGCGACGAGCTGTGTGGATAGGATCGCAGCGTCAACGCCCTTGCCGCCGGCTTCGACTTCATTGTGAATCGCCTCGCCGACAATGATAGCGTCGTCAACGACAACGCCGATCACCAACAGGAAGGCGAACAGCGACAGCATATTCAAGGATACGCCGACCATCGGCAGGAAAATGAACGCGCCAAAGAAGGAAACCGCAATGCCGACCGTCACCCAAATGGCGACTGCCGGGCGAAGGAAAAGAAGCAGCACGATCATAACCAGCACGAGCCCGATGCCGGCATTCGAGGCGATCAGGTTGACCCGTTCGAAATAAAGGTCGGCGAAGTCGAACCAGATATAAATTTCAGCCTTGCCCTCATATTCCTCGTTCTTTTCTGCAAGCCATTTCTCGACAGCCTCGGAAAGGGTGACAATGTTGAGCGTGTCCGGCGCCTGAATCGCAAGGTTTACCGCCGGATGACCATTCATTTCGCGGATGGATTTGGAATCTTCGAAGCCGTCAACGACGTTGGCTATATCTCGTATGCGGATGACGGATCCGTCTGCGCGTTGGCGCACGACGATATTCTCGAATTCTTCCTGGGTGTCGGCGAGATTGCGCGTGGCGAGCTGGATGTTGCCCGTATCCGTACGCACTTGTCCGCCGGAAAGGTTCAGCGACGAGCCGCGAATGGCCCGCGCCACGTCATCGAATGTCAGGCCGTAACTGCGCAAAGTCTCTTCCGAGACTTCAATAGAGACTTCCTCATTGCGGACGCCCCAGGTGTCGACGAGCGGCGATCCGTTGGGGATTTGCGCCAGCTCATCGCGCAATTCACGGCCCAGGCGGTAAAGTTCACGCGGCTCCAGATCGCCATATATCGCGATGAACTGCGTCGGGTTCTGGTTGCGCCATTGTCTGATGATCGGGGGGAAAGCGTCCTGCGGCAGGGTGGAGATGCCGTCGACACGGTTCTTGATCTCGTTGAGGAAAAAGGTGGCGTCGACAGTGTCGAGCCCTTCCACATTGACGGTGGCGACGCCTTCTCGCGCGACGGAGCTGATATGCTCGACGCCGTCAATGTCGGAAATCGACTCCTCGATGCGCAGGATCACCTGTTCCTCGACCTCCTGCGGTGAGGCGCCGGGCCAGGCGACGGAGATTGTCGCGCCGTTGAATGAAGCCGAAGGAAAGACTTCCCGCTCCATTCTGGTGAAAGCGATGATGCCGGCGATGATGCAGGCGACCATCAAGAGGTTCGCAGCAACCGAATTGCGCGCCCACCATGCGATAAGTCCGTTCACATCTATTCTCCGGATGTATTGTTGGAGGCGGAGGCGCTGGGCGTCGGCTCGTCAGACGTTCTGGAGCCGGGTGTTCTTTCAAGTGGATTGGCCGGGCTCACCTTGTCGCCGGCGCTGGCGCCGCGCAGCGGCGACGTGACGACGCGTGCGCCTTCATCAAGCCCGCTGGCGATGGTGATGGTGTCGCGATCCGTAGAGACGATTGTCACCCTGTGCTCGACCAGGGTGTCGTCATCGTCGATCGTATAAACCGTATCGCGGCCGTAAAGCGCAGAGCGCGGCAGGACGATGGCGTTTTCATAGGGCTTGCCGGTGATGGTCGCCTCCACGAAGAGGCCCATGGCCAAGGGGGTGCCATTGTCAGAACCAGCGCCATAGGGGTCGTCCAGCACTGCGATGGCGATCACCTGCCGGGTCGCGGCGTCGATGGCGCCTTCCGTGCGGGCGAGGCGGCCGACCCAGTTATGTATCTTACCGGCGATCGTCGCTGTCATATAGACCGGCGGGCCCGGCTCTTCATCAGATTCGCTGAAGGCCAGCGGCACGCCGAGCTTGGCGAGATCATTATCGGTGAGCGGCAATTTGATTTCCGCCACATCGGTTGAGAAGATGCGGCCGAGCTGCGCGCCCGGCGCTACATATTGGCCAACGCCGGCAATGCG
>JAUIEG010000511.1 GCA_030428745.1 Alphaproteobacteria bacterium | reverse complement strand
AGGTCTTTGTGAGACCGGTGGAGCGCCGCCACAACCTGGGGCAAGAGATAGGGGCCGAGCGTTGGTTTCGACCCAAGACGCATGACGCCCGCAAGCCCCTGCTGGGCGCTCGCGGCAAAATCGGAGACGCCCTGAACCTCATTCATGATGCGACGCGCCCGCTGCGCCACCTCCCGCCCGGCAGGCGTCAAAACGACACCCGACCGGCTGCGCTCGGCAAGGCGAAGCTCCAGCGCCGTCTCAAGATTTTGCACCTGAACGCTCAGCGATGGTTGCGTCATGCCGAGGCGCTCGGCGGCGCGGCGAAAATGCGCCGTTTCTTCGACTGCGAGGAGACATTGCAGCTGTTTCAGCGTGATCATGGCGGCGGCCTCAAAATGATTAATAGGTTATTTCTATCAAAATATGATTTTTCATGATCTTTTCAATAGTTCGTTGATGACCACATCCTCCCCCGCAGTCACCAGAGGATGAAATCAATGCTAGATTACGCCGCCCCGCCGCCCGCAGGATCTTCCGCGGACCGGCGCATGTATCAAGACGAAAGCCGCGTGCTCGACTTTCTCGCCTTGTGGAATGACGATTGCGCGACGCTGCGGCGGGCCATTGAAGACCAGACCGACTGGGGACCGTTTGAACTCGCAGAAATGACGCCCGCTTTTTACGATGTTTTCGGCGCGCGCCGCATTCTTTGCCGTTTTGTTTTTCATGGCGACGCCGAGACGCGCGCGCCCTTTGAGCGCGATTTGCGACGTCGTCTCGCCGCCATAACGGACTGGAAAGATGCGCCGCAGGCAAAGCTGGTTGATACTCCCCGCTCGGAAAACACGTCATGAAAACCCGTAAACTCAATCAAGTTCTGAAAGGCGACGCGCTTGTCGGCCTCCTTTTGATCGCCGCGGCCGCGCTCGCCATGCTGGCGAGCAATGGCGCATGGGCCTGGCTTTACGAAATGTTTCTATCGACGAAGGCCACGATTCAGATCGGCGCCTTCGCAATCGAAAAGCCGCTCCTCTTATGGATCAATGACGGGCTCATGGCCGTCTTCTTCTTTCTGGTCGGGCTTGAGGTAAAACGGGAGATCATGCGCGGCGAACTGTCATCCTTTGACAAAGCCGCCTTGCCGATTTTTGCTGCTATTGGCGGCATGGCCATGCCCGCGTTGATCTATTCAGTCATCAACTTGGCTGATCCTTCGGCGTTGCGCGGCTGGGCCATTCCCGCAGCCACCGATATCGCTTTCGCGCTCGGCTTTTTGGCGCTGGTCAGCATGCGGGCGCCGTCGAGCTTGAAAATTTTTCTGCTCGCTGTCGCCATTATCGATGACCTCGGCGCGATCGTCATCATCGCCCTGTTTTACACTGCGGATCTTTCGGTTCAGATGCTCGCCTTCGCAGCGGCCGGCGTCGCCCTCCTCGCCGTGTTGAACCTTGCCGGCGTCAAGCGCGCATCACCCTATATTCTGATCGGCGCCGCCATATGGGCCTTTGTCTTAAAATCCGGCGTTCATGCGACCCTCGCAGGCGTCATCACGGCCCTGATGATCCCGATGGACGGAAAAAATCCGCAAGACGCCTCTCCGCTCAAAACGCTGGAGCATGGCATTCACCCCTGGGTGGCCTTCCTGGTGCTGCCGCTTTTCGCTTTCGCCAATGCGGGTCTTTCGCTCGCAAGCTTCGCCGCCTCTGCTTTGGTGGCGCCCGTCACGCTCGGTGTCGCGCTGGGGCTTTTCGTCGGCAAGCCGCTTGGCGTTCTCGCCGCCTCGGCCATTGCGGTGCGCCTTGGCTGGGCGAAGCTGCCAGAGGGCGCCAATTGGCTCCATGTGGCGGGCGTTGCCGCCTTTACCGGAATAGGCTTCACCATGAGCCTTTTTATCGGCGGACTTGCGTTCAGCGATCCGGACGCCCTTAACAATGTGCGCCTTGGCGTCCTTACCGGTTCGCTGGCTTCAGCGCTTGCCGGATGCACACTGATCTATCTCGCCGGAAGGCGCGCCCCCGCTGGGGCGCGCCAGTCCGCGGAGCAAAAGGCGAGACCGCATCGCCCCGCCTTCGCCGACACATCCCTGGCGCTGCGCAACCCTGGCGCCGCATAACAGAGTATCGCCGCCGCCTGTGCGCTCCGTCACAGCGCGCCGCCCGGCCAGGTTTTATGAAGATAAGGAAACTTGACGCCAGATTATGAACGCAATTTGAACCATCCGGCGCCATAAGGGTTCCCTAAGTGGGATGGGTAGAGACGGCAGGACAAACGGTATGGGTTCGTATTCAAAAGCCATCATCAAGGACGAGATCCGTTTCGGGACGTCCACATCCGGCGAGAATGCGCCTTGCGGCGAATATGAGTTGACCCGCAATGACGGTTGCGTCGGCCTTTGCCACTGCAAGGACAAGCGCGCCTTCACGCTCTCTCTCGACGCCTTTATTCAGCATCTCTATGAAGGCCGCATCGCTGTTATTTGACGCCTGTTGACGTCTAGACAGCCAGCGCATTTTCAAACATGGGCATGGCTTCCGGCAGGAGCCACAAAATATCGCTTTTGTCGGTTCGCTCAAACAGCGCGTCAGCGTTTGCAATCGGCGTCAGCCACAGCCGATGCGACAGACCGCTGCGGCGCAGCTCAATGTGATACGCCGTATATTCTCGCGCGCTCAGCAGACGAAATAATTCATCCAGTTCTTTTCGCGGCGTCAGGTGGCGCTGATATTCCGTTGTCATCACCGGACGGGTTTTCTCGATCACCTTCAACAGACCGGAAACCGCCTGGCGTTCATAGCCTTCCACATCCAGCTTGATAAAGGTCGGTTGGTCCGCAGACAGCGTATCCAGCAAGAGATCGTCGCCGCGCTCAACGCGGACAGTCGCCTCCTCTGTGACAACCGCCATCAACGGACCATCGAGATTAGCC
>JAUIEG010000510.1 GCA_030428745.1 Alphaproteobacteria bacterium | reverse complement strand
AAGACTGCTTGCGCCCTACCGTCCGGAAATCAGGCTTCAAGGCGCTAAATATGTCGCTCTATGCCTGCCGGAACGTTTTGAGGCGAAGCGCGTTCGCGACTTTATGCGCTGGCTGGAAGCGCATTTGAAAAAGTCCGATTAAGGCATCGGCGAGCTCTAGTCGTTTCCGGAAAGGTCGATGCCGGCGCGCCGCACGGTAATCGCGCTGCCGGCGATATCGACGGCGGGGACGTTTTCGCGGGTGAAAGCGATGAGCCTCACGCCTTTGACGCCCGGAATATCGCCAAGCTCCAAAAGATCGCCGGCGCCGAAATTATAGACGGCTTTGACAACGCCCATGGGCGCGCCGTTTTCGTCAACGGCTTTAAGACCGACCAGATCGTCGAGGTAGAATTCATCCTCTTCAGGCGCCGGGAGGATGTCCCGGTTTACAAAAAGGCTCACGCCTTTCAGGGCTTGTGCGTCTTCGCGGCTTTTGATTTCCGGCGCGCTTGCGATGACAAATCCGTCGGTGAGAATCTTGACGATTTTCAGTGTGAAGTTTCGCGCGCCGTCTTCGCTTGCGACGGGGCCATAGGCGGCGACGCCTTCCGGCGCTTCGGTGAAGGTTTTGATTTTTGCGTGGCCTTTGACGCCATGCGCGCCGGCGAAAGCGCCGAGACATACACGCTGGCCGCCGCTCATTCGGCGGGCTCCGGTTCATGCTCGCCGACGCCGAACAGCTTGCCGTTTTCCGTCCAGATGATGAGCGCAGAGCCAATGAGACCAAGAACAACGAACCCGATAACCAAGGGCGTCGTCGTACCGTTAAATTGCGCACCGACGATGCCGCCAAAAAGCCCGGCGAGTGTGGTGCCGGCAAAGCCGTTGATCGCCGCGGCCGATCCTGCGTTGTGGCCCATGGGCTCCATGGCGAGCGCCGTGGCGTTGGGGCCGATAAAGCCCATGCACAAAAATGACGCCATCATGCAGGCGGTGAAAATGGGCAGGCTTTCTCCGATGGTCGCCAGCGCCAGCAAGTGCAGGGCGTTGGCGCCGATAAAGACCAGCATGGCGCCGTGAGAAAGCCGGCGCATCCCGAAGCGTGAGACAAGACGCGAATTCGTGAGCGTCGAGATGGCGAAGGCGCTTGCGATGAAGGCGAAGACAAGCGTGAACCTGTCGCCAAGCTCGAAGACATCTACAAACACCTGTTCGGCCGTGCTGATATAGCTGAATACCGAGCCGAAAAAGCACGCCGCCGCCAGCGTGTATCCAATGGAAATCTTGTTCGTCACGAAGATGATGTAGGACGCGATGATCGGCTGAAGGCGCAAGGGTTTGATATCTTCCGGCGACATGGTTTCAGGCAGGCGCAACACGGCCCAGATCGCGAATAATGCGCCGAAGACAAGAAGCGCGATGAAGATCCAGCGCCACGGCGCAAATAACATAATGAGTTGTCCTATTCCCGGCGCCAGAATCGGCGCCGCCATGAAGATGGTGATCGCGAGCGACATGACTTCCGCCATGCGCCGGCCCGAACATTGATCGCGCACAATCGCGACGGCGGCGACCCGCGTCGCGGCGGTGGCCACGCCCTGAAACGCGCGCGCAGCGAGAAACAATGTGAAGGAGGACGCAATAATCGACAGCACCGAACCGGCCGTGTACCCGGCAAGCGACCACAACAAGACGCGCTTTCGCCCGAAGCGGTCGACAATAGGCCCGAAAAACAATTGGGCGATCCCATTGGCGAGCACGTAGACGACAATGATCAGCTGGCGGTCATTGTCATGGGCGGCGCCGAGTTCATCGCCGATGATTCCCAGCGCTGGCAGCATGATGTCGACCGCAAGCGCATTCAGCGCCATCGATGCGGCGACGATGGCGACCAACTCCCAGAAGGGAAGGCGGGGCTTGTCTCGCGTGGGTTGGGTCATAAGCGGGGACTACGCGGGCGCAAGTCATTTGGCAATAAGCAAGAGGGTAGGAGTTCCCGGGAAACCTGATTAGGTTTCCCACGCCCGAATGGGAGGGAGGTCCAATGACAGAAAGTAATCAGAATATTGGCGATACGACAGACTTGCGCGCGAAGGCCTATTGGCGGGAGAATGTAAAACTCCTGCTAATATTGCTCAGCATCTGGTTCGCCGTTTCCTTTGGGGCGGGCATTCTCCTCGTCGATGTGCTGAACAAAATTCACATTGGCGGCTTCAAGCTGGGCTTCTGGTTTGCGCAACAGGGATCGATCATCGTCTTCGTTATGCTGATCTTTGTTTATGCGGCGCGGATGAAAGAAATTGACCGGCGTTTCGGCGCGCAGGAAGAGTAGGCGCTCTCATGGACGCGCAGTTTCTGACCTATCTTTTCGTGGGCGCGTCCTTCGCGCTCTATATCGGCATCGCCGTCTGGTCGCGGGCGGGCTCGACGGCTGAATTTTATGTGGCGGGCGGTCACGTTCACCCTGTCGCCAACGGCATGGCGACGGCCGCTGACTGGATGAGCGCGGCATCGTTCATTTCCATGGCGGGCATTATCGCCTTCGCAGGCTATGATGCGAGCGTTTATTTGATGGGTTGGACTGGCGGCTATGTGTTGCTGGCGCTGTTGCTGGCGCCGTATTTGCGCAAATTCGGTCAGTTCACCGTGCCGGATTTTATTGGCGAGCGTTACTATTCGAAAACGGCGCGCGTCGTCGCCGTGATCTGCCTGATCGTCGTCTCCTTCACCTATATCGCCGGGCAAATGCGCGGCGTCGGCGTTGTTTTTTCACGGTTTCTTGAAATGCCCATCGAATGGGGCGTTGTAACAGGCATGGGCGTCGTCTTTTTCTACGCTGTGCTCGGCGGCATGAAGGGCATTACCTATACGCAGGTTGCGCAATATTGTGTCCTCATCTTCGCTTATCTCGTCCCGGCGATTTTCAT
>JAUIEG010000509.1 GCA_030428745.1 Alphaproteobacteria bacterium | reverse complement strand
GTCCCGCCATGCGGACGCGCCGGTCAGTGAAGGTGCGCTGGGCCACTTTCGAAACCTTCACAATGCAACAAAATATGTTCCACTAATCCTGTTTCAAACCAAGCCGGCCTGCGGGCCACAGGCAGCGTTTCCATATTACATAATTAAATCAGTATATTATTAAATGGTGGAGGGGGTTGGATTCGAACCAACGTACGCTAAGCGGCCAGATTTACAGTCTGGTGGATTTAACCACTCTCCCACCCCTCCACGAGGCGCTGAAACCATGGCCGGGACCGGTCTGATTTCAACCATCAAGACAACGAAAAACCGGGCTGCGCCCGGCGCTCCGCCATCGGGAGAACGGGGTCTATAGCGGCGCTGCGCCGCCTTCGCAACCGCCCCTGTGGCCGCATGAGGCAATTTCCTGTTTCCCGTTGAATAAGAACCGGCTAGGCCAACGCCATGACCCAAAAACACCGCCCAGGCCCGAGAAAACAGACCCGAAAAGACGGCGCCCGGCCGGGACCAGGATCGGGGCCCGGATTCGGGCGTGGGAAAGGCCCGCGGAAGAAAGGGGCCGGCCCCAAGGGAGAGGACGGCCTCTGGCTTTACGGCCGCCACGCCGTCGCGGCGGCGCTCGCCAATCCGCACCGGAAGATCAAGCGCATCCTCGCCACCAAGAACGCCGCCGACTGGCTCGCCGAACATGGCGCGGACGGGGCAGTCCTCGCGCGTCTTGAAGACATGAAGCCTGACGCCATAGACCGGCTGCTCCATGACGGAGCGGTGCATCAGGGCCTCGCCGCCGTCGCCGACGAACTCCCCCGCGCGCGCCTGAAAGACGTGTGCGCGCCGGCGGAACGCCACGCGCCCGTTCTTGTTCTCGACCAGATCACCGACCCGCAAAATATCGGCGCCCTCTTCCGCTCCGCCGCCGCGTTCGGCGCCAAGGCCGTCATCGTTCAGGAGCGGCGCACGCCGCCGCTTTCCGGCGCGCTCGCCAAAGCCGCCGCCGGCGCCATCGAAATCGTCCCTTGCGTACAGGCGGTGAATATCGCCCGCGCCCTCGAGGCCTTGAAAGATCTCGGCTATCACTGCGCCGGCCTTGCAGGCGAGGCCGGGGATGACATCTCCGCCCTGCCCGATGCGCCGCTGGCGATTGTCATGGGCGCGGAGGGCGCGGGACTGCGCCAGCTTGTGGCTGCAACCTGCGACACGCTCTATCGCATCCCCATCGCACCGGGCGTTGAAAGCCTCAATGTCTCTAACGCCGCTGCAATTTCTTTGTACGAGGCAAGCCGCGCGCGGTAAGATGTGATGCAAAGACAGGAGGGAAAAATGGCGAAACCGGTTTTCTATTACTGCCCGCGCACACGCGCCGACACGGTGATGTGGATGAATGAAGAGCTTGGCGGCGTCTGCGATATCAAGCTCATCAATCTCAAGGCTGGCGATCACAAAAGCCCGGACTTTTTGAAGATCAATCCCATGGGCAAAGTCCCAGCGCTTGTGCATGACGGTGTGAATGTGACGGAAAGCGCCGCCATCTGCGCCTATCTCGCCGATGCGTTTTCGGACAAAGGGTTTGCACCGGCGTTGAACGATCCCCAGCGCGGCGCTTATTACCGCTGGATGTTCTACGCCCCTTCCTGCATCGAACCCATGATGCTGGACAAGCTCGGCGGCGTGAAACGCGAAAACGCGATGTCGGCAGGGTATGGCGCAGAAGAGGACGTGCTGAAATCGATTGATGTCATGCTCTCCGCCGGTCCTTACATTCTCGGCGACACGCTGAGCGCCGCCGATATCGTCATGGGATCGCTCCTGAATTTCGCGATCATGTTCGGCGCCATCGAAAAGAAAGGAAAAATCGCCGACTATGTGGATCATATGACGGCGCGTCCGGCCTTTGCGAAGATGCAGGAAATCAGCGCCAAATACGCCGCCGAGCTCGGCGTCGAATGAGCGGCGAACTCCATCGCGCCTCATGCCAGTGCGGCGCAGCGCGCGCCGAAATGACCGGCGCGCCGAAATTTGTCAGCAATTGCCATTGCGAGGCTTGCCGCAAGGCGACGGGCGCAGCGGTTTCGACCTGGGTCGGTTTTGATGACAAAAACGTCCACTGGCTGACGAACAAGCCATCCTATTACGAAAGCTCCAAAAGCGTGCAGCGCGGTTACTGCGCCAAATGCGGCACGCCGCTGACCTATGCCGGTGAGAAATGGGCGGGCGAGACGCACTTCCTGATCGGGGTTATGGAGACACCGGAAATCTATACGCCGCAGGGCGAGGTTTTCGCCGACGAAGCTCTTCCCTGGGCTCAACATATCGACAAGGCGCCGTAAGTGCCCTTTGAAGCTGTCATCTTCGATTTCGGCGGCGTTTTTACGACCTCGCCCGTGCAGAATTTCGCCGAGTTCGAGCGAAAACACGGCCTTCCTGAAAAGTTTATCGGCGGGGTCATCAAGACCAACATCCATGACAACGCCTGGGCGAAATTCGAACGCGCGGAAATCTCCCTCGACGACTTCGACTCCGCTTTTGCAATGGAAACGAAAGCGGCGGGGTTTGAGGTCACCGGCAAGACACTGATCTCGCTTCTGTCGCTGCGGTTTTATCCGGCGATGGTCGACGCCCTCGCCCGCGTCAAAGCCGCCGGTTACAAGACTGGCTGCATCACCAATAATCTGCCGAAGATCGATTCCAAAGGCATGCTGGCCCCGGATGAAACGCGCGAGACGGTGACGCGCATTCACGAGAATTTCGATCACATCATTGAATCGTCGAAAGCCGGCGTCAGGAAACCCGAGCCCCGCATTTACGAGATGATGTGCGAGGCGCTTACCGTTGCGCCCGAGGCCTGCATTTTCCTCGACGATCTTGGCGTCAATCTGAAACCCGCCCGCGCCATGGGCATGACGACAATCA
>JAUIEG010000508.1 GCA_030428745.1 Alphaproteobacteria bacterium | reverse complement strand
CGCTTTCCTGCATACTGTGGGACTGACGCCGATTGTGCTTCATGGCGGCGGCCCGCAGCTTGACGTGGCGTTGAAAGAACGCGGCGTTGAAACAAAAAAGGTTGACGGGCTTCGCGTCACTGATGCGGATACGCTTGATGTCGCCCGCGATGTGTTCATCGGTGAGAACATCAAGCTTGTCGAAGCGGTGCGCAAGCAGGGCGTCGAGGCGGAAGGCCTGATCGCCGGCGTGATCGAGGCGGATTATCTCGACAAGGACAAGCTCGGTTTTGTCGGCGAGCCGAAAACCATCCGTCACGGGCTGATCAGTTCCGTTGTGCGGTCGGGCGCCATGCCGATCCTCACCTGTCTTGGCATCGCGCCGGGCGGCCAGATCGTCAATGTGAATGGCGACACGGCGACGCGCGCGCTCGTCGAGGCGCTCCAGCCCATGAAGATCGTGTTTTTGACCGGCGTCGGGGGGCTCCTGGACAAGCATGGAAGCGTTATGCACTCCATCAACCTCGCCTCCGATTTCGACAAGCTGATGAAGGCTAGCTGGGTCGAAGGCGGCATGCGGTTGAAGCTGACCGAGATCAAACGCCTGCTCGAAGCCTCGCCGCTATCGACTTCGGTTTCCATCACGACGCCGTCGGGACTGATCCAGGAACTCTTCACCCATGGCGGTTCGGGCACGCTGGTGCGCATGGGTGAGATGATCAAACTCGAGACCGACAAGGGCAAACTCGACCGCGAACGCACGGAAGCGCTGGTTGAAAACGCCTTCGGCCGCAAGCTTAAAGGCGGCTGGTGGGACGGGCTCGACCTGCATCAGGTGCATATGTCGGCGAGCTATCGCGCCGGGGCCATTCTCACGCAGGTCGATGACTTCATCTATCTCGATAAATTCGCGGTGGTTGAGGATGCGCGTGGCGAGGGTCTGTCGCGCACTGTCTGGCGCGGTTTCGTGAAAGACAATCCGGCTTTCTTCTGGCGCTCGCGCACATCCAACGGGTTCAACGCATTTTATCACGGCAGCGCCGACGGCTCCGTGAAGGCGGGGCAATGGACTGTTTTCTGGAAAGGTGAGAAAGACTGGGCGCGGATTTCGCGGATTGTGGAGCAGGTCGCCGCCATGCCGCCTTCCTTTGTAGGGGACGATTAAGATGAGCACGCCCTTTCTTGTCGGACTTGTGGGCGCCCGCGGCCATACGGGCCGCGAGCTCATCCGTCTGATCGCCGGCCATCCGGAGCTGATGCTCGCTTATGCGGTGAGCCGGGAGTTCGCGGGACGCCCCGTTTCCGATATCGCGCCAGAGGACAAGGACGAGTGTGTTTTTGAGGCGCTGGGACCCGAAGAGGCCGCCAAGCGCCGCGCCGATGTGGTCATTCTTGCGCTTCCCGACGGCGCTGCGTCAGACTATGTGGCTGCGATTGAGGAGCATGCGCCGGGCCGGATCATCGTCGATCTGTCCGCCGACTACCGCTTCAATGATGACTGGGCCTATGGCCTGCCGGAGCTGCACCGCGACAAGATTGCCGGTCATAAGCGCATCGCCAATCCGGGTTGTTACGCCACCGCCATGCAGCTCGCCATCGCGCCGCTCCTGACCAGGCTCAATGGCGTTCCTTCGGTGTTTGGCGTTTCCGGTTATTCAGGCGCCGGCACGAAGCCGAGCCCGAAGAACGATCAGGAGCGGCTCAAGGACAATCTCATGCCTTATGCGCTGGCCGGCCATAATCATGAGCGGGAGGCGACACGCCATCTCGGAGCGAAAGTCCGGTTCACGCCGCATGTGCATCCGGCGTTTCGGGGTATTGTCGTCACGGCGCATATTCCGCTTGCGGAGAAAATGGAGTCTGCCGGTCTCGCCAAACTTTTTGAAGAAAAATATGGGGGCGAACCGCTCATCGCCTTGCGCAATGCGCCGCCGGAACTTAAGGATGGAACGAACCGCAAAGGCGTACTCATTGGCGGATTCACCATGAGCGAAGATGGGGGACATGCGGTCATCGTTGCAGCTGAGGACAATCTCCTCAAAGGCGCGGCGGTGCAGGCGATCCAGAATGTCAATCTCGCGCTTGGGCTCGACGAACTGAAAGGCATTCTTTAGCGAAAGGAACAGACAAGACCTATGGCGGCGACGGAAAGTGACTTCCTCATCCAGTCTGCAACCTATCTTGGCGCCGCCGCCGTCGCCGTTCCTGTTTTCAATCGTTTGAAGCTCGGCTCTATTCTCGGTTTTCTCGCTGCCGGCGTCGCCGTCGGGCCTTTCGGTCTAAATCTTCTGCATCAACCTGAAGGCGTCTTTCACATCGCTGAACTCGGCGTTGTGCTTTTTCTCTTTGTGATCGGGCTCGAACTGTCGCTGTCGCGTCTGTGGTCCATGCGCAAACAGATCTTCGGGCTGGGCGCGGCGCAAATGGCGGTGACTGGCGGGGTCATCGCCTGTCTTTTTGTCTTTGCGGATGTGATGCCGGCGCCAGCCGCCGCGATTGCAGGCTTTTCACTCGCTTTTTCGTCGACGGCGTTCGCGCTCCAATGGATGAAGGACCGAGGCGAGCTCAGCACCGCCTATGGACGGCAGTCCTTTTCGGTGCTCCTGTTTCAGGATCTGGCCGTCATCCCGTTGCTCGCCGCCGTTCCCTTTGTCGCCGGCGCCGGCGGCGGCGAGAACAGCGTCGACGCGGCGTTAAAGGCGATTGGCGTCGTCGCGCTTGTTATTCTCGTCGGAAAATTTGGGCTTGATCGCGTCTTCAGGATGGTGGCGTCATCGGGCTCGCGCGAGGCGTTTGCGGCGACAGCGCTCTTTGTCGTTGCGTTGGTGTCGCTCGCTGTCGCCTGGGCTGGCCTTTCCATGGCGCTCGGCGCCTTTCTCGCCGGGGCGCTTTTGGCGGAATCTTCTTTCAAGCATCAGATTGAGACCGATATCG
>JAUIEG010000507.1 GCA_030428745.1 Alphaproteobacteria bacterium | reverse complement strand
TATGCGGAATGTCACAAACGCGTATGTCCGATCGATTGCTCAGGTCGGCTCAGGCGACATCGCCGCGGCGTCGGTCGAACCTCCACGCACCTATGGCCTGCGCATCAGTGCTGATTTTTGATGGCGGAGCGGCGGCGCCCAAAGGCGCCGCTCTTCGTTGCTTTTACGTAGCGCATAAATAGGAGCAGACATGCGAAACGGTTTGATTGTGCTGGCGGGCGTCGCCGCCCTTTTTTCACCGGCCTTTGCCGGCGATTTTGAAGCCGCTTGCGTCGAAGGGGCGCCCGATGGCGTCGACGCCGGCGGAGCCGCTGAATATTGCGCCTGTCTGGCCGATGAAACGGATGGAAACGAGGATCTTCGCGCCGAGTTTGAAGCCTCCTGGCCCGTAACAGACATCGAAACGTGGCTCGCGGATCTTTCGGCGGATGCCGGAAACGCGGCCGCCGCCTGCCAACCCTAGGGGGCAATCATGGCGAAACTGCGCAACCTATCGATAGCGTGCCTTGCTATGGGCTCCATGGTTGTATCGGCTCTTGCCGAGGGCCCCGGGGAATTTGTCACGCTCGGCACTCAGGGCGGCCCCCTCGCCAATGCGACCCGCTCACAGCCCGCAAATGCTCTTGTTCTCGAGGACGGCGTCTATCTGGTCGATGTGGGCGATGGCGCGGCCGGACGTCTCGCCGCGGCGGGCATCCCCTTACAGAGGCTGAAGGGCGTTTTTATCAGCCATCTGCATTTCGATCACACAGGCGGTCTCGCGGCCATTCTTGGCTTGCGGTTCCAGTTGAACGCGCCGGGCGTGCTGACGGTCTACGGCCCGCCCGGAACCGAGGAAATGGTCGCAGGCCTCGTCGCCTCCATGCAGCCAGGCGCCGAAGCCGGCTATGGCGTTCCGGGCGAACAAAAACCGGACCCTGCGGCGATGGTTTCCGTCGTTGAAATCCGCGACGGCGCGAAGATAGAGGTTGAAGACTTTACCGTAACAGCCGCCGAAAACTCCCATTACAGTTTTCCGAAAGGAACCGAGCTCGACCAGCGGTTCGACTCTTTATCCTTCCGGTTCGACTTGCCGGAACGGTCGATCGTTTACACCGGCGACACAGGTCCGAGTGAAAACGTCGAAAAGCTCGCGAAGGGCGCCGACCTCCTCGTCTCGGAGATGATCGATCTTGAACAAACCATCGGCGCCGTGAAGCGCGCCAATCCGAACCTGCCGGAGAAAGCGTTGACGGACATGGCGCGCCATTTGTCCGAGCATCACCTCACGCCTTACGATGTCGGACAATTAGCGCATCGCGCCCATGTCAAAAATCTCGTCGTGACGCATCTCGCAACTGGCGCCGCCGGCGCTATCGACACTGCGCCCTATGCCGCGGAAATTGGAACAGTATTTAAGGGCCGCGTGACGATCGCCGAGGATCTCGACAGGTTCTGAGAACTGCCTGCTTGTTTCAAGCGGACGCAAGCGTGAATCGAGGCGCAGCGGTCTGGTTTTTAGCTGGCTGCGCCGGGCCGAAACAACCAACTAAACCCGGCCCAGTCGCATGTTCCGGGCGGCCCGGAGACTGTTGCATAGAGCGCTTTCGTGTTCTCGTGATAATTATTTATTGTCATATGTATTACACTGACGAGCATCAAATCAATCCAAGCACATTGTCTTGCCCCCTTGATTACTGATCCGCGAGTTCTGTATCAGGCCCTCGCCTGAAATCTAAAAACGCACGCGCGCCGTCGCCGCGATGGTGCGCGGATCGCCGGGCTGACTGAGGCGCATGCCGAGACCAACCCTCTGTTCGTAAGTGAGATAATATTCGTCGGTGAGGTTCGTTCCTTCGATCCCGATTTCGAGATTAGGCAACGAGGCGGGTGTGAAACTCACACGGGCGCTGACCAGCGCGTAGCCGTCCTCCAGCGATCCTGTATCGGCGATGGTAAGGAACTGATCGCTACGATAGCTAAGATCGCTGCGCAGCATGAACTGACCGAACCCCGTCTCCCAGGAATACTCAAAGCCAGGCGTCACCGACCATTTCGGAACGTGCGGCAGTTTGGTGTCGAGCGTTACGCCCACGACCCCGGCATCAAGGTCGGTGAACTCATTATGGGTGTAGCCAACGGCGAGATTGAGCCGCAATCCTTCGGCGGGGCGGATGACGCCGTCGAACTCGAAGCCAAAAAGGCGCGCCGTGCCGGCATTGTCAGTCAGGTTGACAAAGCCTCCGGTCGGTCCCGGCACAATAACGTTCAGCTGAATGTCATCCCACTTGGACAGGAAGGCAGCAAGGTTCGCCGTGACAAGTCCGTCCATCGCTTGCGTCTTCAGGCCTGCTTCGAAAGTGCGCAGCTTTTCCGGATCGTAGATCGGCGCCGCCATGGTCGCCGTCGGATTGCCGAAGCCCCCGCTTTTGAAGCCCGTCGCATAACTCGTATAGAGGAGCGTATCCGGCGAGATTTTCCAGTTAAGGCCGACCCGCGGCGTGAATGACGTCCATGAAGAGCTCTGGGTTTGACGCGGCGTACGCACAGCGAAGCCGAGCTGTGGCAGGGTCACCTCGACGGTGAAGTCCTTCTTGTCGTGATTGACGCGCGCCCCGAGGACGAGCGTCAAAGCATCGGTGATGCCGACATCGAATTGCGTGAACGCGGCATAGGAAGTCGCCTTGTAGTCCTGATAGGTAAAGCTGTCTCGCGCATCGCTCGCAAGGCCGGTGACCTCATAAACGCCGTTCAGAAATTCGCTGAGCTTTTCGCTTTCGCCGGTCTCGTTAAAATAATAGAGGCCGGCCACATAGTTGACGCGCCCGCCGGCTAACTCGCCTGATGCTTGCAGTTCCTGGCTGAATTGCTGGTCGGAGATGCGTTCGTCCGTTGATGAAATTCGGTACGGGCTGTTGTCACCATCGACCTGCACC
>JAUIEG010000506.1 GCA_030428745.1 Alphaproteobacteria bacterium | reverse complement strand
CGCCGTCGCGCGACAGAAATATACCGTTGTGATGCTGGCACCAGATCGTATCGGGCTCGCTCGCGCATGATGCGAGGCGGTGGGGGTCTTGCGTGTTCAACTCCTGCGCCTGATCGGGCGGCATGTAATCGGAGCGCAATCCCTCGCCCGTGAGGCGCCATGTCTCGCCGCTATCATCGGACTTCCAGACGCCGCCGCAGGAAATGCCAAGCGTGATTTTTTTCGAGTCGCGCGGGTCGACGAGAATGGAATGAATTCCCGGTTTATCGAAGCCCCCGCCGAACCAGCCTTTCCGCTCTTCGCGGTCCCAGAGGCTTTCGATCAACGTCCAGCTTTCGCCGCGGTCCTCGCTTTTGAAGAGTGCGCCCGGAATGACGCCGGCCCAGATCACCCCCGGTTCGTCATCGCCGCCGGTTTCGAGCGCCCAGATGAGATCGACGGAAGGCGCGTCTTCGGCGCCGTCTTGTGCTTTCGCAAAGGCGGGCGGGTTCAGCTCTTTCCAGGTGGCGCCGTCATCGTCAGAGCGGTGAAATTTGCAGCCGAAATGTCCGAGATTAAGCGCTGCATAAATCGCGCCGTCTCGCTTATCCTTCAGAATAGCGCTGACGGGTTCGCCCAAAAATTGCGGCGCGCCGGTTTGCCAGTCGGCGCCATTGCGCCGGTAGGTGAAAAGTCCCTTGCGGCTAGCGACGTAAAAGACATCGGCCATTGTTTTTCTCCCCGAATATTATCCGCCCGACAACGCTTGGAAGACAAAGACGCGATCGTTCTCGGCGACGGCGTCGCTAAGGTTCACGCGATCCGAAATCGCGACATCGTTGACGAAAATGTTGACGTGCTTCCTCAAGCGGTCCTGGTCGTCGAGAATGTAACCGCGCAAGGGCGCATTCTCTTTGAAAACAGCGTCCATAACAGCGCGCACCGTCTCGCCCGGCGCCGTTTGCGGCGGGCAGGGAAGGTGTTTTTGAAGGTTGTCCGTAAAGGAAACCTGCGCCATGGGCGTTTTCTCGCATCCCCCTCAATAGTTAGGCGAAAGGCTAACTTATTTTTGCGGGGAAAGGAAGCGCTGTCAACGGGCGCAGCGCCTGCGAGAGGGCGTTCAGGAGCTGCGGACGAACCGGAGGCGCTGATCGTCAACGGAAATCACGGTCTCAAGCTCGTAAATATTCTCGTAGCCATAGCCATAGAGATTGATGAAGGTCGGGATATTGAGCGCCAGCTCCACGCGTTTGAGCAGTACGGGCTCGATATTGTCTTCGAAATTATTGTTGCAATAAATCAGGATGCGTTTCGACTTGTCGCCCAGCAGCTTGTCGAGCTTGTCCTGTGTGAAGTCAGAAAAAGGCAGATTGATAGCGCCTTCTATGTGACCGCGGGCGAACGCATCGGCTGAACGTGAATCGAGAATGATGGTGTTTTCATCGCGCGCATAACGAACAAAAGTGTCGATATCGATCAGGCGTTTTGCGCGATAGTCATCGACGTCGCCGACCAGCGCGGCAAAGCCGGGATAATCGATATTGGGATTGGCGGCCTCTCGCGCGGGTTGAGTGGCGGCGCAGCCTGTCAGCAACGAGGCAATGGCAAGCGAAATCAAAGCCGGGGCTGGGACGGGTTTCATGACGCATCTCCTCAATATCAGAGGGATGCTTGCATTCAAATCCGGCGGAAATGTGCCGATTGACGGTTAATCGTCAGCTCGTCTCGGCGAGGAAGGAAAGCTGGGTCACCATGGCGTTGCGGGCTTCGGCGTCGCGGTCGGTGAGCTTGGTCGGATAGTCGCCGGTGAAACAGTGATCGGTGAAAGCGGGTGAGCTTTCGTCGCGCTTGCCCTTGCGGAACGCCTTGTAGAGACCATCGAGCGACAGGAAAGCGAGACTGTCGACGCCGATCATCTCACGGATTTCCTCGACCGTGCGGCCGACGGAAATCAGTTCTTCATAGGAGGGCGTGTTGATGCCGTAAAAATCCGGGTGAATGATCGGCGGGCAGGCGATGCGCATATGCACTTCTTTCGCGCCGGCATGACGCAACATCTGCGCAATCTTGCGAGAGGTCGTGCCGCGCACCACGGAATCGTCAATCAGGACGACGCGCTTACCTTCGATCAGGGCGCGGTTCGGCGAATGTTTGCGCGCGACGCCGGCTTCGCGGATTTTCTGTTCCGGCTCGATAAAGGTGCGGCCGATATGATGACTCCGGATCAGCGCCATCTCGTAAGGCAGGCCGGTCTTTTGCGAATAGCCGATGGCGGCGGGCACGCCGGAGTCAGGGATCGGCGACACGAGATCGGCTTCGCAGGGCGCTTCCTTGGCGAGGCGTTCGCCGAGGCGTTTGCGTAATTCATAAACGCTTTGCCCGTCGACGACGGAGTTCGGCTTGGCGAAATAGATGAGTTCGAAAATGCAGGGGCGGGCGTGATCTTTTTTCGGAAAGACCTGGCGGCTTTCGATCGTGCCGTCCGCCTTGCAGATGACGACTTCGCCGGGATTGATGTCACGCACGAATTTCGCGCCGATAATCTCAAGGGCGCAGGTTTCCGAGGCGAGGATGGGCGCGCCTTTAAGATCGCCGAGAATAAGCGGGCGGATGCCGACCGGATCGCGCGCGCCAATCAGGCCTTCCGGCGTCAGCACGGTCAGCGCATAGGCGCCTTCGATCTGCTTTAAGGACTCGATCAGCTTGTCGACGACGGACAGATATTGCGAGCGCGCCGTCAGTTGCAGGAAGATTTCAGAATCCGATGTCGACTGAAAAATGCAACCGCGCCGGACAAGGTCGGCGCGCAGCGTTTTTGAGTTGGTGAGATTGCCGTTATGGGCGATGGCGATGCCGGTCTGGTCGAGATCGGCGTAGAGCGGCTGCACGTTGCGGAGCACCGTATCGCCCTGCGTCGAGTAGCGCGTATGGCCGATGGCGGCGTC
>JAUIEG010000505.1 GCA_030428745.1 Alphaproteobacteria bacterium | reverse complement strand
TTCCACCGAGCATGTATTCAATTTCGTCCGGTCGAACGACAGTGTAGCCCGGTATCTCCGCATCGCATCCGACAAGCGCCGCGGTTTCTTCGTCGTCGGCGCGGCTTTCGGTAAAAGTGCGTTCCGGTGCGCAGGGGCGGCCATAAAGAAGAATCAGGTCTTCATTGTTCAGCATCGAGTGGCTTTCGCGCGCCAGATAAAAAGGCGTCGCTTTTTCCCGTGCGGCCTGCTTGGCCAGCATTTCCTCGATGATCGATTTTGCCTTGATGTCTTCTGACAGAGCCGATGAAAAGGGCGCAAGGACAAGCGCCGCGATGATCGCGGTGAATAGGTTTCTGGACATAATCTCCCCGTAAATCCAATAAATTCGCAGCTATTCTAGGGGGATGCGGCCGACTTGTCTATTTGCCGACGATCGCCCATATGAGTTGCCGAAAACGCACAATCGCGCCTAGAAACGGACGAAAGAGAAAGACGGCTTGATGTTTGATTTATCAGGAAAGCGCGCGCTGGTGACGGGCGCCACGGGCGGCATCGGCGAAGCGGTCGCAAGAGCGCTGCACGCACAAGGCGCCGCCGTCGCCATTTCCGGCACGCGTGCGGAAAAGCTTGAAGCGCTGGCCGGCGACCTCAAAGAGCGCGTTCACGTAACGCCCTGCAACCTTTCCGATCTCGATGCGGTGGATGCGCTGCCGAAAACGGCGTCCGAAGCCATGGGCGGGCTCGACATCGTTATTTCCAATGCGGGCGTCACCCGCGACACGCTGATGATGATGATGAAGCCTGACATGTGGGAAGAGGTCATCAAGATCAATCTCACCGCCTATTTCCGTCTGGCGAAGGCGTCGTTGCGCGGCATGACCAAGCAGCGCTTCGGCCGCATCATCGGCGTGACGTCGGTTGTTGGCGTTACCGGCAATGCGGGGCAGGCGAATTACGCCGCCTCGAAAGCCGGGATGATCGGCATGTCGAAATCGCTGGCGCAGGAAGTCGCCAGCCGCAATGTCACCGTCAATTGCATCGCGCCGGGATTTATCGCCACGGCCATGACCGACGCCCTGAACGATCAGCAGAAAGAAGCGATTCTCGGCAAGATTCCCGCAGGCGCCATGGGCGCGCCTGAGGACATTGCTGCAGCTGCGATCTACCTCTCCTCGGACGAGGGACGCTATGTCACCGGCCAGACTCTCCATGTAAATGGCGGCATGGCGATGTTATAGATCAAAGAAATGGCTTTGCCTGCGGCGGTTTTGGCGTTGCAACAATCTGCAATATGCCGTAATCCGCCCTCCGAACCCGCCCCAAGGGAGTTTTCCCCGGGCGGCCCCGTTTAACCCCCGATGAGAAACCACCTTTCGGGTTTCATCTGAAAATCGTAAATAACTGTTTTTACCAAGGAGCGTTGAATGTCTGATCTTGCAGAACGCGTGAAGAAAATTGTTGTCGAACATCTCGATGTGGATGCGGCCAAGGTCGAGCCGAAAGCCAGCTTCATCGACGATCTCGGCGCCGACAGTCTTGATATTGTCGAACTCGTGATGGCGTTCGAAGAAGAATTCGATGTTGAGATTCCTGATGACGCCGCCGAGACCATCCAGACGGTCGGCGACGCCATCAAATTTATCGAAGAACAAAAGTCATAATCGACTGTTCTTCCCGATAACGAGCCGACAGGGCCGTTTCGCCTGGCGGCGCCGTTGACGGGTTTTCAAGAAAACCGCATCGGCGTCAGCCAGTTCCAGCGCAAAGGCCTGTCGGCTTTCCAAGTCCGGAGTTGGTCTTTATGCGCCGCGTTGTCGTTACAGGAATGGGATTGGTCACGCCATTAGGGGCGGGGCTCGATCCCGTATGGCGTCGTCTCATCGCTGGTGACAGCGGCGCCGGACCTATTGAACAGTTTGACGCGTCGAATCTTCCCTGCCGCATCGCCGCCTCCGTGCCGTTGACCGACGGAACCCGCGGCGGCGACAAGGCGGGCGACGCCGCCTTTAACGCCGATGACTGGGTGGAGCCGCGCGAACAGCGCCGCATGAATCCGTTTATCGTGTTCGGCATGGCCGCCGCGCAGATGGCGTTCAAGGATTCAGGCCTCGAATTCAAAAACGAAGAAGAGCGCGAACGCGCCGGCGTCATGACCGGCTCCGGCATTGGCGGTCTTTCAGGTATCGAAGATGAAGTGCTGGTTCTGAACAACAAGGGCCCGCGCCGTGTGTCGCCGTTCTTCATCACCGGCAATCTTATCAATCTCGTGTCCGGCCAGGTGTCGATCAAGCTCGGCATGAAAGGCCCTAACCACGCGGTGGTGACCGCTTGCTCATCAGGCGCCCATGCAATCGGTGACGCGGCGCGGTTAATCGCGCTGGGCGACGCTGACGCGATGCTGGCGGGCGGCGCGGAAGCTGCGATCTGTCCCATCGGCATTGCAGGCTTTTCGTCCTGCAAGGCGCTGACGACCCATTTCAATGACACGCCGGAAAAAGCCTCTCGTCCCTATGACAAAGACCGCGACGGCTTCCTTATGGGCGAGGGGTCCGGTTTCGTCATGCTTGAGGAATATGAAAAGGCGAAAGCGCGCGGCGCCAAAATCTATGGCGAAGTGATTGGCTACGGTCTTTCTGGCGACGCCTATCACATCACCTCGCCCGCTGAGGATGGCAATGGCGGTTACCGCTCCATGGAAATGGCGCTGAAACGCGCCGGCGTTGCACCCAAAGACATTGATTATGTGAACGCCCACGGAACCTCGACGCCGGTGGGCGACGAGATCGAGCTGAAAGCCGTGGAGCGCCTGTTCGGCGATGCGGCGGATGGGCTCGTCATGTCATCCACAAAATCTTCCATCGGGCATCTGCTCGGCGCCGCCGGCGCCGTGGAGGCGATTTTCTGCCTCCTCGCCATGCGCGACGGCGTCGCACCGCCGACCCT
>JAUIEG010000504.1 GCA_030428745.1 Alphaproteobacteria bacterium | reverse complement strand
AGAGAACGCCGAGCAAGGCGGCGAGAGGGACGTCGATCGTATTGTGGACTGCGCCATAGTCAGGCAGTGCGAAAGCAGGAAAGTCGCCGAGATGAATGCGCGTGACAATCGCCGCCGCGACGCTGGCCGCCGCGATGGGCCCGAAGACGGATAATGCGTAATTGCCGAGAATGACTTCGAGCGCAAAGAGCACGCCTGCGACCGGGGCGTTGAAGCTGGCCGAGACCGCCGCCGCCGCGCCGCAGCCCAAAAGCGCGCGCCTGTGTTTGGCCGTAAAACCGAGCTTGCGGTTCAAGATGGAGGCGATGGTGGCGCCGAGATGCACGGCCGGCCCTTCACGCCCGGCGCTGCCTCCCGCGCCGATGGAGACAGCGGAGACAGTCGCGGCTGCAAGGCCGGCCCGTAGAGACACATGTCCGCCGCTCACCGCCCGCGCCTCGATCACTTCGGCGACCCCCTGTGCGCGTCCGTTCGTCAGCCATTTGAACCGGTCAGCAAGGTAAAGGAGGCCGGAGACTACGAACCCGCCGATCACCGGCGCCGCCCAGGCGCGCCACGGGGTGAGGGACGCGGCCCCGCTGACCACGCCGGCTTCATCTTCGCCGAAGGCAAGACCTGACACCGCGTCGATGGCGTATCGGAAGGCGATCACCCCATAGGCGGCGGCCGCGCCAATGAGAACCGCGAGCATCCATACGCGGAGCACGTCCACCCGCCGGAGCCGGCGGCGTAGCTTGCGCAAGGCGATTAAGATGCGTGCAATCTTCCGCGGCATGACGAGCGTTATAGTTAATGAATTTCGTTCATATCAGCATTCTGAGCGAAGTCTAAATGTCACGAATTGTTTAACGGCGAATTCACCCTGCTTTGCCATCATTGCTCTCAAATCCTTAGCGATGACTCACGGGGACGATTATGGCGGCGCCGACAACGCAATCAGCTCGCACAGTGGCGGACAAAATCGATCCGGCGCGCGCGCCCGCGGCGCTTGAGCGCTGGCGTCGTGCGGTGGCGGAGGCCATGGGCGGCGATCCTGGCGCTCCGCTCGACCGGCCTGACCGCAGACTGCTGATGCTTCGCGTTTTCGGCGCGACAAGGCGTCTCGCTGACCTTTGCATGACCCATCCTGACGCCGCCGCGACGGCGCTCATCGACGGCGCCTCTCCGGTGCTCGCCGAAGCGGCTCGCGATATGACCGCGCTCGATCGCGGGGTGGGCGGTCCGGATGCGCTGCATGCAGCGCTGGCGCCGCTTAAAAATCGCGTCGATGTGGCGATCGCTATCGCCGAGATGAGCGGGGAGTGGAGCGTTCCAAACGCGACCGCCGCCCGCGTCGACTTCGCCGAACGGATGGTGGAGACGGGCTTACGGTGGCTGGTTCGCGCGGCCGTCAAGCGCGGTGAACTCACTGTTGAAGACCCTGAAAATTTCTTGCGCGGCGTTTTCGTCGTGGCGGGCGGCGATTTCGCCCATGAGGATCTTGCGCCTTTCGGTCCCCTCGACATCATTGTCCTCTACGATGAACAGGCGTTTGGCGGCCCGACAGCGCGCGGCGCCGACCGCATCTTTGTGCGCATCGGCGCTGAGCTGCGCGAAGCCTTTGAAGGAAAGCCGGGCGAATTCCCGCTTTACGGCCTCAGAACCCCGCTTGGCTCGGGTGTGGGCGGAGCAGGGTATGCCGACAGCATCGCCCGCGTGAAGGCGACGGCGTCAGGACCACAGGCGGACGCGCTGAAAATGTGGCTCGGCGCGGCGCGGGTCGTCGCCGGTGACCGCACAGCGGGCGGCGCTTTCCTGGAAGAGATGGAACAGATTGTCTGGACAGATAATCCGATCTCAATGGAGGCGCTGCGCAGCTTTGTCGCCCAAAAAGACACCGACCCGCGGGGCGCTTTCCGCCGCGTCGCCGGCCTTTGCCGCCTTGCCATTGGCGGTCTGCGCCCGGTCTTCCGGACAGCGTCAGCGCGGGAAATATTTGACACCGCCGCAAGCTCGCGCACCCTGTCGAAAGACGCCGCGCGGCGTCTCGTCTCCGGCGAGGAGTTGGCGCATATCGCCGTCTCCCGTTTGCAGATGATGAAAGGCGCCGCCGTCACTGGCGTCGAACGCGAAGACGAACAGCGCGCACTGGCGATTCTTTGCGGTTTCACCGACTACAAAGATCTTGAAGCGGCGCTCAACGGCGCTCGCATTGATGCGGCGAACACGCTGCGCCGTCTAGCGGCCGGTCCGCAGGAAGAAATTTCTCTTTACCGCAATGGTGAGACGGAAAAAGAGGGAGACGCCGACAAGCTTGAAGACCTTGGTTTCCTCAACGGGCCGAGTCTTTCCGAAGCCGTGGACAATTGGGCGCGCAGCGCAGAAGCCCGCCTTGGCGGCAAACGTTTTTCCGCCCATGCGCCGGGCCTTTTAACCGCTTTTGGTGAAACGCAGCACCCGAATGATGCGTTCCGCCTCTTCGATCAGCTGCTCGCCGCTGTCGGCGATAAGCGCGATGTCTTCACGCTGGTTGGAGAAGGCGCCGCAAGCCGCGACGGGCTGGTTGACGCTTTCGGTTCATTCGGCGCGGCGGTAGAGCCGTTGACAGCGTCTCCTGAGCTTGCGGAGGTTTTCTTCGAACAGACGGGAACGGAAACCCCGCAAAGCGGCAAGGAGTGGCTAGGGCGCTTCACACCGCCAGCGCCCAAAGGCAAGAGCGCGCTCGCAGATCTTACCGCATGGCGCCGTGAGTTAATGGCGCGCATCGCCTATAGCGCAGCAACCGGCGCAACCGGCTTTGATGCGGCGGTGGAAGCGTTTGAAGACATCCATATCCGCACGCTAAGCAATGCGTTTGACATTACGCGCGAGACGGCGCCGGCCGCAGAGAAAAAAGCGGCCGACACTATTGCATTGCATGTTTTTGAATCCGATGGACCGCATTTACCCG
>JAUIEG010000503.1 GCA_030428745.1 Alphaproteobacteria bacterium | reverse complement strand
GGACATTGAAACCCTCATCACCGACAACCGCATTTTCAAGCAGCGCAATGTGGATATCGGCGTCGTGACGCAGGAAGAAGCGTTTCAGTGGGGCTTTTCCGGCGTGATGGTGCGCGGTTCAGGGATACAATGGGATTTGCGCCGGGCGCAGCCTTACGAGTCCTATGACGAATATGATTTCAAAATTCCCATCGGCAAAAACGGTGACTGTTACGACCGTTATCTCTGCCGCATGGAGGAGATGTATCAGTCCGTCTCGATCATGAAACAGGCGATTGCGAAACTGCGCGAAACGCCGGGCCCCGTCATGACAACGGACGGCAAGGTCGCGCCGCCAAAGCGCGACAAGATGAAAGGGAACATGGAATCCCTCATTCATCATTTTAAGCTCTATACGGAAGGCTTCCATGTGCCGGCTGGCGAAGTCTATACAGCGGTGGAAGCGCCCAAGGGCGAGTTCGGCGTTTATCTCGTCTCCGACGGCTCCAACAAACCCTATCGCTGCAAAATCCGCGCGCCGGGCTATCCGCATCTGCAGGCCATGGACTGGATCAATCGCGGTCATATGCTGGCGGACGTTTCGGCGATCCTCGGCTCGCTCGACATTGTGTTCGGTGAGATTGACCGGTAGACATGTTTTGGAAGAAAAAACCTTCCAATGAGCGTTACCAGTCCGAGTTTGACGCTATTGTTTTGGCTCACAGAGCTTCGGCATTAGAAAAGCTCGAAGGGAATGTTTCACCTGCTTTGTTTGCTTTGTTTTGGGCTTTAGCGTTAGAGCTTTTGCGCAAGCAAGGAGCAAAAGCTCTACAGCTTAGCGCTGAAGATGATTTAAAAATCCAACAACATGCAGATGAGTCATTCGTAGTGGAAGCCATGGCCGGCTTTGGCTCCATGGATTCTAAAGATATTGAAAATGCAAAAACATTTTTTCATTCTGTTCGAGGTGATGTGAGTGTGTTGCTTGATATGGTTTGGCATCAAAAGATATCGCTCATGGAAGCTCTCAATGCATGGAGTAAACGCGAGTCAATTGGCGCTGCTGTTCTTCAAGACGAAAGAATGGGACCGGTCGCATTGATTTGCTGTGTGTCTATTTTTGAACAAGCGTTGTTAAAAGAGTGAGTAGTGAGTAGGGCGGGCTTTAGCCCGCCAAAACAGCGCCTACGGATTGTTTCCATGGCGGGCTGAAGCCCGCCCTACTGAATGCATTAGAATGAAAGTCCCCTCTGTCACCTGCGGCACCCATGGCGAACAGCCCCAGACCTTTGTCTGCGTGCACATCATCGAGTCGATCCGCGAGGGCGAGCCCAAGGGGTTCTGGTGGAGCCGGGGCCCTGACGGCGTCTGGGATGCGGTCTGCACCGACTGCAACAATCTCTCCCAGGAAGAGTTCGAGGCGCTGGGCCCGGAGAATATCGGCGTCATCTGCCTTGGGTGTTTCGAGGATGCGGCGGCCCTCAACGAGGTCGAGCTGGAATAGACCGGGCGGAATTTCAGCGCCCGCATAGGGCGAAAAACACCTCAAATCTGTTGAATTCGGGCGGTTTTTTGAGCATCGGTGAAGAGTTATCCACCCCCTGCCGGGCGGGCGTATAGTCACCTTTCGCGCCGCCTTCGGGCGCCGAAAACCGGCTGAAAACCGTCCTCCGCGACGCCGTAAGCCCTTTTGTTTTGCGGCCAATCAGTTATGTGTCGCACCCATATTTGAGTTTGACGATCCCGACCAGGAGAACCGCCCATGGCGAGCCGCCGTCCCGCGAAAGACCAGCCCTCGTCCTTTGAATGGACGCCAGAGAACAAGGCCTGGTGCGACGCGCAGATGAAGAAATACCCGGAGGGCCGCCAGGCCTCCTGCGTGATCCCGTTCCTGTGGCGCGGCCAGAAGCAGGAAGGCTGGTGCTCGATCCCGATGATGGAGGCGATCGCCCGCCAGCTGGAGATGCCTTACATCCGCGTCTATGAGGTCGCGACCTTCTACACGATGTTCAACCTCGCGCCCGCCGGGGAGTTCTACGTGCAGGTCTGCGGCACGACGCCGTGCATGCTGCGCGGCTCTGACGGGTTGCGCGAGACCTGCAAGAAGGTGATCGGCGAAGAAGGTCACGTATCGGCGGACGGCAAGTTTTCCTGGCTCGAGGTCGAATGCCTCGGCGCCTGCGCTAATGCGCCCATGGTGCAGATTTCGACCAAAGAGGGCGATCATTACTACGAAGATTTGACGCCGGAGATTCTTGAAGACCTGCTGGGCAAGCTCGCCCGCGGCGAAGAGGTGAAAATCGGCACACAGCATCCGAACCGTCATTCGTCCGATCCGGAAGGCGACAACACCTCGCTCACCGATCCGTCCCTTTATGACGGCTCTTACGCGCAGCCGTTGAAAGAAATTCCCAATTCCGCGCCGAAAGAACCGGCGGAGTAAGCGCTGCTGACAAGCTCGAAAGGCTCGAGGTGAAATGATGAAGACCATGAAACACATCGTGCGAAACGCCGCTGTTGCGGCGGCCTTATGCTTCGCGGCGCAGCCGGCCTCGGCTGAAATATCGACGCAGGATTTCGCCGCCTGGCTCGATGGCTACAAAGAAGCGTGGGAGACGCGCGATGCGGAAAAAGCCGGCGCGCTGTTCACCGCCGACGCTGCCTATCAGGAAAATCCGTTTGACGAGGCGATGGAAGGGCGGGACGCGATTGAAGAATACTGGTCGGGCGTCACCGCCGATCAACGCGATGTCCGTTTCACCTATGAAGTCCTGACTTGCGACGGCGACACCTGTCTGGCGCAATGGCATGCGGCGTTCACCAGCGCTTCCGGCGGGGCTGCGATCGAGCTTGACGGTGTGTTCTTGTGCGACTTCGCCGATGCGCAGACCGTGAAATCCCTAAAAGAATGGTGGCACATTGAGGTCACGCCGGCAGCGCCGGCGGAATAGGT
>JAUIEG010000502.1 GCA_030428745.1 Alphaproteobacteria bacterium | reverse complement strand
CGCATAAAGAGAACCGGCGACGGAAGCCGAATCAGAAATTCACGCCAACCTTCACGCCATATTGCCTGGGGGGCCCCGGATACCAAATATTGCCGAGATCCTGGATGCCCGCCACATACCGTTCATCGGTAAGATTGGTGCCCCAAACATCGACATAGATGTTGTCCTTGGTGAATCTCACGCCCGCATTCAACAAGGTGCGCTTGGGCAAGCGCGTTTGAGGCGCATCGAATAGCGCGCCAAGCTGTTTGCCTTGATGCGAAAGGTCCACCCGGGGGGTGATAGTGAATGAGCCTAAATCAATGTTGTAGGAGCCCCCCACATTGACGGCGATTTTCGGCGAGAAGGGCGTTTTGGCTCCGGAGATCGAAATCACATTATTCGGCGCCATGAGAAATGGACTGACGACATCGGGGAAGTCTCCCAACTCGCTTTCCATGAATGAAAACGCCGCGTCAATGTTGAGATTCCCGAAATTCGCCTGGCCGCTCGCCTCGACGCCGTAAATCTTGCTCTTGCCTTCAGCGTTTTGAAGAATGTTCTGCCCTCCGAGGGTGGGGCTGGCGAACTGGGCCTGATAATTCGACAGAGTCTGATAATAAGCGGCAAGCTGTGTGCGAATGTGGTCGTCCATCCAGGAGGATTTAAGGCCAGCCTCATAGCTGTAGACGATAGATTTATCGAACTCGGCGCCGCCGACGATGTTGAAGCCACCAGTGATATGAGCGCGCGCCACGCTGGCGAATAGGTTGTGATCGCTATTCGGCGAATAAGTCAGCGTGAACTTACCGTCAACATCGGATTCGTCCAGCTTCTGCATGCCGACGAAAAACGGAATTGTCGGAATGGATAGCCCGTCGCCCAAAACGATATTTGTGTCGTTGGTGGTTTGATAATTCGTGTAACGAATCCCAAGCTCGGCTGAGACCTGATCGTTCAGTCTGTATTTGACGTCAGCGAATACAGACCACTCGTCTTCTTGTTTCTTGTAGGGCGTTTCCAGACCGAGATATGGAAATCCATCCTGCGAAAGATAGAAATTGAAACCTTCATCCCTGTAATCTTCGATTACCGTATCTGTGCGCTGGTAGAAAACGCCCAGAACATATGACAGCGGATGGTCGGCGTCATCGGGCGAAATCAGGTTGAACTCTTGCGAGTACAGCGTAAACGTGCCGGCGCTTCTGAATTCATCGTAAGCAGGCGATGCGCCGTTTCGGTCAAAATTGTTTACGGTTTCCGTCGTTTGATAGCCGGAAACCGATGTGACCTTCAGCCCGCTATCAAATTCATATCCCATTTTTCCGACAACGCGGGCCGAACGGTCACGGTAAATAAACCGAACATTCTGCACATAATCGTAAAGCGGGAAGTTGTAGCTGCTGGTCAAATTGCCGCCGAAATCGAGATCGCTGAGGTCGAGTCTCAGCTCGCTGTTAAAACTGTCGGTCGGCTCCCACAATACGCCCAGACGAATGCTGTCCAGGTTGGGCCGTCCCGGCTCTCCGGTAAAGTTGCCGGTGAGCGACTCGCCGAGAATATCGTTGCGTTCAAAGTGGCGATAGGCGACGCGGACGCCGAGCGTGTCGCTCAGCGGCGCATTGACGACAGCTGTTGCGCCAAACTGATCATAATTCCCGTATTCGCCTTCGAGCTTGCCGCTGAAACCATCGAGGTTTGGCGAAGCGGTCCGGATAAAGATCGCGCCGCCAGCCGCGCTCTTGCCGACAAACGTGCCCTGCGGCCCACGCAGCACTTCGATAGCCTCAATGTCATAGTAAGGCTCATTCTGAAAATAGCCGGGGAAAGTCGGCACACCGTCCCGGTAGAGAACCACACCCGATGGAAGCTCAATGTCGACCGCGCTTCGACCGATGCCGCGAATATTCAGCACATTTGCGGATCCATAATCCGCCATGGTGAGCGCCGGCGCCGCATATTGGAGCGCGTAGATGCCTTGCACGCCTTTTTCCGCGAGCTTGTCGCCAGTCAGCACTGTAGCCGAAATAGCCACTTCCTGAAGACTCTCGGTGCGGCGTTGAGCGGTGACGACAATCTCATCCTCAGCTTCTAGCGCTGCGGCGAAAGCCCCTCCGGAATTTGCGGCAAGCGCTCCGAGCGATGCCGACAACAACGCCCGTGACAGTACTGATCCTCTGCTCATTTTTGAGCTTCCTCCCTATTTTGCACCTCATGACTAACATGTTACTAAATTCCTGGCAAGCCTGCTTTTGCCGGCCCAAACCATACGCCAAACGGAGCAGCCGGAAGCATTTTCTAGACAGCCAACTTCGCGGGCATTATAAAAATAACAAATCAGGTATTAATTTCAATTACTTATTGATGGCCGCAAAGCGATACTCTTTTCTCTGCGGCAAAATCGGCCGCGTCGGCCTCCTGTGGCTTCGCGGTCACAACAGACCGGCAAAGCCAAAAGCCTGAACCCGACAGATAACTAACATGTTATTGTGGTTGCAACTGGGTCTCTATTGGCTTATCGCGGTTCCAACGTGACGCGACCGCCAGACGAAGACACAATGGCCGCAATAAAAGCGTCTAACCTTCGCGCCCTTTTGGTGACTATCCAAATAGCGCCATCGCTGACGCGACAATCGAAAGCCGACGCAAAAGCCGCAAAGTCATGAAAGTCACCTCCTTAAAAATCACACCTCTAAACGCCCGCATCTCACGGATTTGCCTCCAATCCGACGTCGGCGCGTCAGGAAGCTGGGTCATCGAAAACAGCCTACAGTCGATGGTTGAGACACTGTCCCGCACAGCGCTCCTCGGCCAAGACCCTCGCGCCAACGCTTACCTGTGGCGCGAAATGCTTAAACGCGCCGGCGATGATCTGCAGGCGCGCCTGTGCGCTGCAGCTCTTGATGTCGCCCTTTGGGACCTCAGAGCCACCATCGATAACGAACCTCTATGGAGAAAGATCGGCGG
>JAUIEG010000006.1 GCA_030428745.1 Alphaproteobacteria bacterium | reverse complement strand
TTTCAACAGCTCTTCTCTGCGCAGACTGCGGTCCTCTACCCCGCCTCGGTGTTCAGCCAGCCAGGCGGCGGCGAAGTGATCTTCGCCACTGGCGGGAACCCCGACCTCGGACCGGAACGCTCCCGCTCCTGGACCGCCGGCGCCGATTTCGACGCGGATTTTGACGGCGACGCGCCGTTGACCCTGTCGGCGACTTTTTTCGCAATCGACTATGACGATCGCGTGGTGGTGCCCGTCTCTCCGGGCGCGACGGCGCTGATCAATCCCGCCTTCAGCGACTTCGTGGAGCGCGATCCGGCGGCGGACCGCCAAGCCGAGCTCATCGCCGGCGTCTCACGTTTCGTCAATCTCACCGGCGCGCCATACGATCCCGCGAGCGTCGTCGCGATCGTCAACAACGCACAGCAAAACGCGATGTCCCAGACCGTCCGCGGCGTCGATATCTCCTATCGCCAGTTTTTCGACCTTTCCGGGTCATCATTAACCGCCTTCGCCAACACAACATGGCTCGACATCCGTCAGCAAAATGTTCCCTCCTTCCCCGAAACCGTTCAGTCTGGAACCATCGCCAATCCGCCTGACTGGCGCGCGCGCGGCGGACTGACCTGGGAAATGTCGGGACTCGCAGCGACCGGAATCGTGAATTACGTGTCCGGCGCCGCCGACACCGGCGTCACACCGAATGAAGACATCGCCGCCTGGACGACGGTCGACGCCAATCTCGCTTATGATTTCGGCCAGCAGGCCGGCGCATTGTCCGACCTGCGGATCGCGCTCTCGGTCACCAACCTGTTCAACCGGGACCCGCCATACGCCTTCAGCCCTTCCCTGCTTCAACAGGGAATCTATTTCGACAGCACAACCTCGTCTCCGCTCGGCCGGATCGTCGCGGTCACGCTTCGCAAGCGGTTTTGAAACGACACGCTAATCGCCCCTCATGAATTTCTGAAAGTTGCGCGAATGCCGATGCTTCGGCCGATCTCTCTTCTTGCGGTCTTTTTGTTGGCCAATGTCTCGCCGCCGCTTGGGAGAGCGGCGGCGCAAGACCGGCCCGTGACCACACGCATGCTGGTCGAGATCAAGGATCTCTCCAGCGTCGCCATCTCCCCTGACGGCGCGTATGTCGCGTTTCGCGAGGAGCGCGCGTCGATTGAGGACAACTCATATCGCTCGGCGTGGCGCGTGCGCCGCCTCGACGATGACGGAACGCCCATCCGCGTTGCGGATGGCGGAGCGCCGCTACGAAATGGCGGGCTCTCAATAAACGAGCCGCCGCAATGGTCGCCGGACTCTCACTGGATATATTATCGCGCGCTTCTCGACGGAGAGGTCCAGATCTGGCGCGCGGCGCGGGACGGCGGCAAGGCGGAGCGTCTGACGTCGGACGCCGCCGATATCGAAGCGTTCGTGCTCGACCCTGGCGCCAGCGCGCTGATTTACAGGGTCGGCGCGACGCGCGAGGAAATCGTCCGCGCCGAAGAGGACGAATATGCAAAGGGCGTCCTCTTCGACGACTCCATATTTGCCGGCCAGGGACTGTTCCGGTCGGTGCTCATCAACGGCCGGCTGGCAAGCGAGCGCACCGATGACCGCATGATCCGCCGTCAGCTTCTGTGGGACGCGCCCAAGCGCGTCCGCGTCCTCGATTTGAACACGGGCGCCGTGCGGGAAGCCGCAGACCGCGAAGCGGAGCGGCTGCGCGCCAATGATCCGGCGGCCGGGCTCGCCGTTCGTTCGCCGTCGGGCGATCTTGTCGCTATTATCTCGGAGACGCCTGAAGGCAAGACCGTTTTGCGCGTGAGCCGCGCCGGCCTGGAAAAGCGCCCGATGATGTGCGGCGCCTGCGCGGATTTGAAGATCGTCGCCCTCGCCTGGCGGAACGACGATGAACTCATCATCACGTCGCGCGACGCGGAGCGGGGCTACGCGCAAAGCCTTTATGTGTGGCGGCCGGAAGACGACGCGTTGCGCCTCGTCGCCAGATCCGATGGCCTGTTGAGCGGCGACCGCAGCGGCAAGACGCCATGCGCAATAGGTGAGCATGCGGCCGTCTGCGTCGCCGCAGAGGCCGCCGCGCCGCCGCGTCTTGTCAGCATTCCATTAGATGGCGGCCCCGGCGCCGTGCTCTATGAGCCGAATGCGCGCCTCGCCGCCGCCATGCGCGGGAGCGTCGATGTCGAGTTCCTCGCCTGGACGGACAAGCGGGGACGGCGCTTCACCGGTCATCTCTTTACGCCGAAAGCGCAAAGCGATGCAGGCCCGTTGCCGCTGTTCGTCACTTACTATGTCTGTCCGGGTTTCCTGCGCGGCGGCTTCGGCGATGAATGGCCGCTGATCCCCATGGCGCAAGCCGGCGTCGCCGCGCTTTGCGTGAACGCACGGCTGCCCGGGCGCGAGGCTCGCGATGCGAAAGATGATTACCAGACGGGTCTTGAAGGCGTCACCGCCGCCGCCGATCTCCTCGCGGCGCGCGGCTTCGTCGACCGGCGGAATATCGGCATGGGCGGGCTGAGTTTCGGCAGCGAAGTCACCTTGTGGACCGCATCTCATTCCGATCTCCTCGCCGCCGCGTCGGTTGCTTCGTCTGCGGCCTCGCCGACCTGGTACTGGTTCCGGTCGATGCAGGCGGGGTTTGCGCCGCGCGCGCGCGAGCAATGGGGTCTGGGAACGCCCGAAGAAACGCCGGATCGCTGGCGCGAACTGTCTCCAGCCTTTTATCCGGAGGAATTTACGGCGCCGATCCTCATGCAAATGGCCGAACAGGAATACCGGTCCGTGATCGAGTATTACGCGCGCATGCGCCGGGCAGGCGTCCCCGTGGAATTATGGGCCTATCCGCACGAACCCCACATCAAGTTCCAGCCGCGTCACAAGCTTTCTGTCTATGACCGGAACCTCGATTGGTTCCGCTTCTGGCTGCTCGGCAGCGAGGATCCGGACCCTGGCAAGGCGGACCAGTACGAACGCTGGAGAAAGCTCAAGCGGCAAATGCATGAGCTCTCTTCGCACGAAATAAGCGAAAGCGGCGGCTGATGTGTCACCAGCTTCGCGCCCAGAGTTCGGCGCAAGCGAATTCCAGCATCGCCGAAGAGGCGGCGTCTGAAAGCGTCTCATGTGAGGCGATGGCGCGTTCAAGCGCTGTTGCATCGAGCACGTCATTTTCCCGCAGAAGGCCGCCAAGCAGCAACTCTGCGATGCGGGAGCGACGGCGATGAAGCACATGGGCGTTAAGACCGGCGAATGTTCCTTTCGACCGCCGATTGAGGATTGCGGCCGGCAGTTTCCCTGCGAACGCGTCCCGCGCGACCGATCGGTTCCTGCCGCCAGCGACATTCATCCAGGTTGGAATTCTGAGGCTCGTCTCGACTACCGGCTGCGAGAGGAGCGGCATGCGCAAGGGACCGAATGCGACGCGCTCCCGTCCGTCTCTGACGCCATGGCTTTTGCTGAGCGCGGCGATATGTTCGATCTTCCCTGGGAGCGCGCCCCGCGGTGCGATTGTCCATGGATGCGGCGGCGGCGGCGCGAGACTGGCGGCGTCTGCTAGAAATTCGCCGTGCCCTGAATTTTTCCGGGGAGGCGACACCGCCTTTTTCAGGGCAAGCCGACCAACCTTCCACACGCTGCAGGCGTGCAGTTCGGCGACGTCGCCGACAGCGGAAAAAAACCGCCGTCCGGGACCATGCGCAAGCAAGGCGTCCGCCGCCGGCGCCGAGCTGCTCAAATAGCCGAGCACATAGTCGCCCCCGCTGCCGCTGAAGAAACTGTCCGCATGAATGCGATGCGCCACCGCTTCCATCGTGCAGTCCGCAATCCGCTTCAGCGGATGATGCGACGGCCGCGGCCGCCGCGTTAACGGCAGGCCTGTAAAATCGAAGGCATCGGCCGACATGGCGGCGAGATGGGCCGGCGCATTCAAAAATTCGGCGGCCTTGATCGCATAGCCGCGCTCGTCTTCTCCCGACTCCGGCGACCAGAGATTGACGCACTCAAAATTAGCGCCGGCCTCGCGAAGGCTCGCGGCGACAATCGAGGAATCGAGACCGCCCGACAGTTCGACGAGCGGCGACGCCGAGCGGGAACTCCATGCGCGCGTCGATTGAAGGATGACCGCGCCAAGCGCTTCAGCGGCGTCGCGCCGCTGCGTAAATTGCCGGCTCGCATTAGCGAAATCCCACGGGCTCCAGGCCTGATCAAGCGACGCCGAACCCTTTGCCAAAGTGAGCCGACCGCCCGCCGGCAGTTCACGGACATGTTCGAGACATGTTTGCGCCGAACGCCATGCGGGCCAGGCGAGCCATTGCCGCAACACCGGCCAGTCGATCGTCCCTTGGACGAGGCCGAGCCGCACGGCGACATCGACGTCCGAATAAAACGCCATCAGCCCGTCGCCGCAGTCCGAATAATAACATGGCGCGCCGCCGGATGGATCGCGCAGGACGCGCACCGGCTCCTCGAGAAGGACGCCGATATAGTCTCCCCAGAACAGGCGGAAGAGATCTGTTCCGCCCGATTCCGATATTCGTCGCGCCGCAGCTTCAGTGATCTCCCCTGCGCCGCGCCCGTCTTCGCGGGCGAACATATCGCCGATTACCATGACGCTGCCCCGGACGACGACACGCTCGACACCGCCGCAGTCGACGAGAAGCACGGCGGCGCCTGAACGGCCAGCGCACGAAAGTCCAAGGATCGCAGCCGCGTCCTGCGCCAGTTTTTCGGCGCGCGCGTACGCGCTTTGGGTCACCCACGCAAGGCCGATATAGCGGCCGCTCATTTAAACGATCCTTATGGGCGTGAACATTGCCGCATATTCCAGCGGACAGTTGAACACGACGTCCTCACGCTGCACCCAGCAATGAGCCGAGAACGGTTGCGCCTTGACGCCGATCACAAGACTGGCCGTGATGTTGCGCCGGAAGAGAAAGGAAAGCAGCGCGATTGAGTCCCGCAAACAAACCGCATTCAAGGGGACCAGCCGCCGTGTTGCATGAAAAGAGCGCGCCAGCGTATGTATGGCATTCGGCCGCATTTCGGGGCCCGCAAGCGCCAACTGTTTGCGCATCGCGAGCCGGTCGAGCGTGCGTTTCAGTCCCCTTCGTTTCAAGCGCCTTTGCGCAAGCGCGAGGGTCCAGGCGGTTTCGGAAATCAAGCGCAGGCTTGGGCGAGCAAACCCGCCGTCACACTCTTCGAGCAAGCTGCGTCCGGGCGCGGTCGTTTGCACAGCGGCGATCGATCGCGCTTCTATCGGGCTGTTTGTGAGGATGCCGCGTTCGCGCAAGGCGCAAATGTCCTTTTCGAACGCTTCCCCTCCTTCAATCAACGCGCGTGCAACCGCGTCTTGCGCGGGCGGGAGCCGGAAATACCGGTCTCGCGCGACATCGAGAAAAATCGCCTGGCCGGAGCTGACGCAGACGCTGAGATCGTTGGGCAGATAGCAGGTCATTGCGGAACGCGCCTGAAGTAAGAATTGGGATCAAGGTGTCTGATATCGCGCAGCGGCGCGCGACACGGCTGTCGCGCGCCGCATCCGGCATCAGTCCGTGATGGAGCTGGCGGGCAGCTGATCGTCGATCTCAGTGACGAATCCTGGCTCGCCTTTCGTTTCCTCGCTCGCGACGCCGAGGTCGATGATGTCGTCATCATTCGTTTCGATCGGTCTCATGACTTCTCTCCTTTCGGTTACGCCATGGGGATCATGGCGGGGAGGAGTCTAGGCGCCGGGCGCTGCTATCCCAAAGCTATTCCCGGATAATCGTCAGAATATTGTGTCGGCGATTCAAGAGTTTGGCGCTCGTCCGGAAAATTCTTCCAGAATATTGTCCGTATAGGGTGTTTCAGGGGCTCGCATGCGCGGCGGCGAGGATCTTCGCCGCGAGGCGGATGCGGCGGCGGTGATAAGCGCCGGCGAGGCGCGCGAGCTCCGGGAAGTCGGCCACCATGTGCGCGTTCTCCATGCGCCGCAATTCGGCTTTCCGGTTTGCAATCGCCTCGCCTTCGTGCAGGCGGAAAACCCTGAGGCGAAGCGCGATGTCCGACAGCGCGGCGCAAAGCCGGTCATTCGAGGAGAGCGCCATGATGGCGTTAAACGCCGCCGCCGTGCGCTGCTCGATGCTTACATCCTTGTCGGACGTTTCGATCGCGAGAGGCTTCGGCGGCGACCGTGCGCCCGCGACGCGCGCGATGGCGAGACCGAGAAGCGCGCCATGGGCGTCATAGAGTTCGCGCAGATCCTGTTCTGAATAATGCGGCGCGAAAAACCCTTCATTCGACTGCGAAACTAGCAGCCCCGCGCCCACAAGCCGGTTGAGCGCGTTGCGCACCGGCGTCGGGCTGACGCCGTCGCCCGCCGCGATCTCGTTGACGTCGATCCGCGCGCCCGGCGCAAACGCGCCCGACGACACGCGCTCCCTGAGCCTCCGGTATGCGCTTTCGGTTATCGAGATACGACCGGCCATGAGCCTCGATGGTGTTCATTTGCAGTCTTGGCGCCGGCGCCAATGCGATCAAACAAGCGGCCCCGGGCGAATTCACAACGTGTTGCAGCGCGCCAGCGCGAGATGCTGGCGCGGGTTCAGTGGTGGCCCAAAGGGTAAAGTTAACTGTCAGTATTTAATTGCGCTTTCAGATTCAACCGGTGATTGTTACGCTTATGTGACAATAAAGATCGCCGGGAATTCTTGCATCCATTCAAAAAACGCCGCGCCGCCGTGCTCAACTACGCGTGGCGGCGGTTCCGAAACCACTGGAAAGGGCCAGCCTGACGATGCCCCGCCTCAACGCCGTTCAGGCGTTTGTCGATGAAGCTCAATCACTGCGTGCGCCGTCGGACCTTAACCGGTTGCTCGATGCGGTCACGAAAGACATGGGCTTCGACTATTTCGCGCTGATGCATCATGTGGACTTGAGCGGATACAGCGAGGCGCTGACCCATATGGAGGCGGGCGAACTCGTCGCACTTGGCACCTATCCCGAGCGCTGGATCGAACAATATATCGCCGACAACATCGTTGCGAACGATCCCGTGCTGCTCGCCAGCCACCGCACCAATATGGGCTTTAGCTGGTCCGACATCCCCGAGCTCATCCACATGACCGACTCCCACCGGGAGATCCGCGAACGCACCATCAAGGCCGGCATCGAGGAAGGCTTCACCGTCCCCGCCAATGTGCCCGGCGAAGCCAATGGCAGCTGCAACTTCGCCATGGCGACGGGACGGGAATTGCCGCGCGACAATCTCAAAATGGCGCAGCTCATCGGCGGTTTTGCCTTCCAGGCGGCGCGCGCCATGGTGCTGAACGCCTTCCCGCAAGCAAGGCGGCCGGCGAAGGGCCCCTTGACGCAGCGCCAGCTCGAATGCGTGCTCTTCGCCGCGAAGGGCAAATCCGACTGGGAAATCGGCAGGATCCTCGGCATCTCGCAAGGCACCGTCAAACGCCATATCGAGGACGCGCGCGCCCATTACGAAGTCGGAAGCCGCATGCAGGTCGTGATGCGCGCCCTCTTCGAAGGCCAGATCGGGATCGTCGACGTGTTGCGGTAGAAGTTCCGTCAATGTGCCGATCGGCACAGTGACCATGACGCCCCCGCCGGTGAATGCTCCACGGCAAGCTGACGTGGAGAATTTCATGCTTTGTCTCATCGACCGGCGCAATCGCGGCGCGTTTCCGGAACTCCTCAGATCCATGCATCGCGACCGCAAACGCCTGTTCGTGGATATCTTCGGCTGGCGCCTCGACCATGAAAACGGCGAGGAGCGCGACAGCTTCGACAATGATAACGCTTCCTATCTCGTGCTGTGTGATGATGCGGGCGGCCATGTCGCTTCCGTGCGCCTCTTGCGCACCGACCGGCCGCATCTTCTCGACACCCTCTTCTGCGATCTCTGCGAAGACGCGATCCCGCGCGGGCGCGACATCCTCGAAATCACCCGCCTCTGCCTTCCGTTGCGGAAAAAGGACCGCATCGCGGCCCGCAACATCCTGGCGCGCGGCGTCATCGATTATGCTGCGCACGTCGGCGTCACAAGCTACACCGCCGTCTGCCACATGGCGTTCCTTTCTGAGCTCTTGTCGGCCGGATGGCGCTGCACGCCGCTGGGCATGCCGCAGGCGGTCGACGGCGCGGCCGCCGGCGCGGTCCAGATCCATATGGAGGAGAACACGGCCTCGCTGCTTGATGAAAGCTGGCGATGTCCGCCCGCGGCGCCGCGCCTCTCCTTGCGCCGATCCGACCTTGCAGCCTGAAATTTTAGGAGCCGCCCCAATGATCGATGCCGCACCAGTTGCGAACGCCGAACCAACTGTCCAAACGGACGCCTTTGCGGAGGCGCTTCTCGATGACGGATTTCTCATCGTGCCGGGTCTACTCGATCCGGAAGCGGTCGACAGGCTTTGCGCCGACCTCGGTCCGCATTTCAAGGCGGCGCCGTTCGGCGACGGCCTCTTCTATGGCGGCGAGACGAAACGTTTCGGCACCGTCCTGAAGCGCTCGCGCGCCGCGCAAGGCCTCGCCCTGCAGCCGGCCGTCATGAATCTTGTAGAGCGCGTCCTCGGCGACTGGTGCCAGTGTCTGCAGCTCAATCTGACGCAAGCGATCGAGATTCACCCCGGCGCGCCCGTGCAGGTTCCCCATCGCGACCAGGACATGTGGGCGGGCCCCAAAGGCGCCATGCAATACATGGTCAACGTCATGTGGGCGCTCGACGACTTCACCCCTGAGAACGGCGCGACGCGCCTCTGGCCGAAAAGCCATCTCGGCGACCAGGACGCGATGCTGCCCGAAGAGGACGCCATACCGGCGGCGATGCCGCGCGGCTCGGCGTGCTTTTTTCTCGGCTCGACCCTTCATTCCGGCGGCGCCAACCGCAGCGCAAAGCCCCGGCGCGGGCTCATCGTCTCCTACTGCCTCGGCTGGCTCAAACCCTGGGAGAACCAGTGGCTCGCATACCCGCCCCCGGTCGCACGGGAATTCCCGACGGAACTCGCGGCGCTCGTCGGCTACCGGCAGCACCTGCCAAGCCTCGGCAATTATGAAGGTCAGTGTCCCAGCATCCTGCTCGGCGATGATCCGCTCCCGGATCATCTCCCGTTCACCGATGCGCTGAAGGAGGAACACTATGAGCTTATGCGTCAATATTACGCCGCCCTGGGCGTCGGCGCCCCACCCCTTCAAACCCCGGACGGAGACCGCGATGAAGGCGGCGCATCCCTGGCGGCAGGGTGACCTTGTCGATTTTACGGATGCGGCGGCGCCCTCCGGGTTCACGCCCGCCGTCCGGGCAGACGCCGGCGGCGTCCATGTCGCCCGCGGCCGTCTCGCCGCCAATGACGGCGCCCGGCTCGGCGCCGCGCAACTGACGCTTGCGATCGTCGAAAGCGGCGCCTTCGACTTCGAATGGCGTCCCGGCGATGGCGCAGATCTCAACAGCACGCCGCTCCTGCCGAACGCGGCGCTGATCGTACCTCCCGATAATCCCTGCACTTGCCGCTGGGACGCCCGCCCGACGATTCTCACGGTCGCATTCGACCGCGATTTCATCGACAAACGCCGCGCCGAAACCGGCCTTCGCGGCCATCATGAAATCGCCTTTCGTTGCGGCCTGCGCGATCCGGAGATCGATTCCATCATCGCAAAGCTGCGGCTCGAGCTCCAGTTCGGCGGCTGGTCGGGGCGACGATATCTGGAATCCCTCGGCGTGCTTCTGGCCGTCCATCTCCTGCGAAACTACGCCGGTGTGAAAAGCGTAAGAACGCGCGGGGCCGGCCTCGGGGGCCGCCGTCTGCGCGAGATTGCGGAATACATCGAAGCCCATCTCGGCGAGGAGGTGACGCTGGACGATCTCGCGCGACTTGCCGGTTTGAGCGCTCATCATTTCGCTAGCGCCTTTCGCGTCTCGGCGGGCGTCGCCCCGCACCGCTATCTCCTGGAGCGCCGCATGGCGCGGGGCTGCGAGCTCCTCGCCAAATCCGAAGCGTCCGTCACCGCCATCGCCCACGGGCTCGGCTTTTCGAGTCACGGACATTTCTCCGAGAGCTTCCGTCGTTTCGTCGGCGTCACGCCGTCCGACTACAGGACGCGAAGCCGGTGAGCGTTGACCGATTAAGACGATAACCAGCAACAGGAGCGTTTGCAGTGGCGGGAGAACCCATGCTTGTCGCGCGGCACTGCGCCGTGATCCTTGTGGAAGAACGCTTCGGCCGCGATATTGCGACGACCGGCGAGCCGGTGCAATGGTCGCTGGCGGCGGACCTCGCCGGCGCCATCTCCGCCCCGTTGCTTGATCTGCGCCATGAAAGCGATTTCGTTGTCGACGGCGGCCTGATGGAGAAATTTGCGAGGCTGAAGCGCCGGTCGCTCATCCTCTTCGGAACGCTTCTCGAAGGCGCAGTCACGCAAATCGCCCTCACCATGCTGCTCGAAGGCTACGACGTCTATGTTTGCGCCGATCAGGTGCGATCGGCCGACCCGAAACGCGAAACCGTCTTTCACGAACGCATCCGGTTCTGCGCCGGCCATGTCGTCACCCTCCCTCAGATCCTTCTCGAACTTCTCTCCCGCGTTGAAGACGACAAGTCCCGTCAGTCCTTGAGGGCGGTGCTGGAATTGGGCGCCCGCCGCTGAAGCGTCGCCGGGCTCTAGGCGGCCGATGAAGCATCGGCCCGCCCGAAGCCGCCACAATAATTCTTATTGGGCCGTCTTCGCCGTCCGGTGACGATCCCTGGCGCGGCCGGCCCCCCCTATAGAGAGGAGGGTCCGGATACGGACGGCGCGCAAAAGCGCGCCGCCTTTTTTCGTTCGTTTCCCCAGGCAGTCGGGGGGTGGGCGTCGGGCGGTTCTGCGCGAGGGCGCCGGCCGCGCAAGGGGCCGGGATCATTATTCTTTGAATGTCTTGAAGCCTCCTACCTGGAGCCCCTTGCCCGCCCGGCTGACGCCCTCGCGCCGCCCCTCCCTTCCGCCGCCCACCCCCGCCTGCCGGGGAAACTGGTGCGGGAGGAGAAGGAGGCGAACGATGTGCGAAGAAATTGAACCCGAAACGCCAGCGGAGAACGCGGCGCCGCATGCGCGGGACGATGTCCCGCGCATCTATGTAGCCTGCCTTGCAAGCTACAATGCGGGCATCCTGCATGGACGCTGGATCGATGTGACGGACCCGGACGATATAAGAACCGAAGTCGCCGCCATGCTGGCGGCGAGCCCGGAACCGGACGCCGAGGAATGGGCGATCCACGATTATGAAGGCTTCGAAGGCGCCGAGATTTCCGAATATGCGGGGGTCGATCAGGTCTGCGACTTGGCCGCGTTTATCGAGGAGCATGGCGCCCTCGGCGGAAAACTTGTCGCGCATTTCTGCGGCGATCTCGACGAGGCGCGCGCCGCCTTCGAAGACTATGCAGGCGAATATAAGAGCCTCGAGGATTTCGCCTGTGATTTCACCGAGCAGACGGGCGTCAACATTCCTGACAGCCTCGCCCCTTATATCGACTATGAAGCCATGGGCCGCGACATTGGACTCAATGGCGATGTCTTCACCATCGAAACGGGCTTTGAAGAAGTCCACATTTTCTGGTCCCGGTGACGCCCATGACCTTCACCGGGAAATTTGAGCATTTTGTCTGCGAAGGCGATGCGATCACTTGCGAGGTTGACCGCTTCGAAATCATGGCCTGCATCGTCCGCGACGATTGCCCCGATGCGCCCGACGAACGGCAGGACGGCTTCTGGCCGTCCGAGTATATCGGCGATCCGGGTTTTATCGGTCCCGGTCCCAACTGGCGCCAGCGCCTCGCCGAGGCCCGCGCGAAGGCCGAAGCCATCATGGTCGCCTGGCGCAACGACGCATGGTTCTATTGCGGGATCGTGCTTTCCGTCTCGCGCGAGGGCGTCACGCTTTGCGAGCACGCCGCGAGCCTTTGGGGCCCGGGGCGTTTTTCGATCAAGTGGAATCCGGTTGATCGAAGAAAACGCCCCATCTTTGAAGATTTGGGCAAGGCGCATTCGCGGCTTGCCCAGTGGGCAAATTACCCCGGCGCCGACAATTCCTATCTCGCGGAGGTCGCCAATGAGCTGCTTCCCGAAGCCTTGGCCGAAGCGCGCGCAACGCTCGCGCGCCTGTGCGCTGAGCAAGACCAGACACCGCCGCGCGGCTGACGCCGCGCGGCGGTTTAATTTTCCAGCCAACCAACAAAAAGGAGGCCGACCCATGAGCAAAAGACCGCTCGAATATCTTTCCATCGACGAGATACATGTCTCGAAACTCAACATGCGCCATGGACGCAAGGCGCCCAATATCGACGACATCTCTCCGTCCGTCTTAAAATCCGGCGTCCTGAAACCAATGCTTATCCGCCGCGAAGGCGAAAACTGGGGCGTCGTCGCCGGACGCCGCCGTCTCTTCGCCCTGCGGCGCAAACAAAAGGAAACGGAAACGTTGCAGGAGGCGCCCTGCGTCATCATGGCCCCCGATGATGACGCCGCCGCAGTCGAGGCCTCGATAATCGAAAATGTCGGCGTCGAGGCGCCGAGCGAAATGCAGCAATATGAAGCCTTCGCCAGCCTCGCCAGAAAGGGCCGCGACGTGCCCGAGATCGCCGATTATTTCGGCGTCGATGACCGCGATGTGAAACGCATTCTCGCGCTCGGCAGTCTCGCACCCGGCATCCGCAAGCTCTACGCCGCCGAGGAGATCGACGCATCGACCATCCGCGCGCTCACTCTTGCCACCAAGGCGCAGCAGGAAGAATGGCTGCGTCTTTATCAGGACGACGAGAGCCGCGCTCCCATGGGCCGCCAGTGCCGCGCATGGATCGCGGGCGGCGCCGTGATCACCGCGGACAAGGCGCTGTTCGATCTCGCGGACTATAAGGGCGAGATCGCATCGGACCTCTTCGGCGATTTCGGGGTCTTCGCGTCCGCCGACGCCTTCTGGGAAGCGCAATCCCGCGCGATATCAGAGCGCATCGACGCCTGTCGCGAAAAAGGCTGGCGCGACGTGACCGTCATGGAGCGCGGCGCCTTTTTCCATTCATGGGATTACGAAAAACGCCCGCGCACGAAAGGCGGACGCGTCTTCGTCGAAATCCGCCATGACGGAACGGTGACCTTCCACGAGGGCTATGTCACGGCCGCCGAGGCGCGCAAATTGAAAACTGCGGGCGCAGGCGATGCGAAGAAAGCGGGCCCCGCGCCCGTCCGCCCTGAAATGTCGGCGCCCGTTGCGGACTATGTGGCGCTCCATCGCCATGCAGCGGCGCGCGCCGAACTTGTCGCCCGCCCCGGCGTCGCGTTGCGGATGATGATCGCTCACGCGCTTGCCGGATCGGCGCTCTGGCAATTGCGCCCTCATCAATGCCGAACAGGCAAAGAGGCGACGCGCGAAAGCGTTGAAGCTAGCGCCGCTGCGGCAAGCGTCGAGGAGCGCCGCGTCGCCGTCGCCGACCTGTTTTCGAAACATGGCTTCGCCTTCGAAGGCGTCGATCCCAATGGCGACGACTGGCGCCTCTGCGCGATCTTCGCGGCGCTGATGAAGATGACCGGCGATGAGGTTGAGAGCGTCGCCGCCATCGTCATGGCCGATACGCTGGACGCCGGGACCGCCGCTGTCGAGGCGGCGCTCCACGTAACAGGCGCGAAACTCGGAAACTGGTGGACGCCGGACGAGGCGTTTTTCGACCTCCTGCGCGACAAGCGCGCTATCAACGCCATGGTGTCCGACATCGCGGGCGAGACCGCCGCGAAAGCCGTCCTCACCGATACGGCGAAAGCGCAAAAAGCCGTCATCCGCGACCGGCTCAAGCTCAGCGGCGGCGAAGCGCAGAGCGCGTGGCTTCCCGCATGGATGCAGACGCCGCCGCGCCGCCTTGTGGACGGGGCGGGATCGCCGCCCGCCGATCAATGGGACCGGATCGCGAGCCTCTTCGAGACGAGCGGCGCGCCCGCGCGGGCGGAAGAGGCCGCCTGACCGGATCATCGCCGCCGGTGTCGCGCCTCCGGACCGGCGGCGTGAGGACCGCCCGGTTTCGGCCGGGCGGTTTTCCTTGTCCGCCTGCGGCTTCATCGACGCCACCCAGCCCAAATCCCAACGAGCGCGTGTGATTCAAAGCAAGCCCCGGTTCCCATAACGGACAGCAGCGCCGGTCTTTCCTCTCCGTTGGCGCGTGTCATACCCGCGCCCCATGTCCCGTCGCGCCTTTTGGACCTGGACCGGGGACGGCGCCGTCAAAACCGGACCGCGCGATAAATTTCCCCGGCGTCTCCACCGCCTTCCTCGCGAAGCAAATTTTTCGCGCGGTCCGGTGCTCCGCTGACGCTTCGCCCCATGAGTCATTGTTTGATTTTTCGCGGGTTCGACGCCGCCGCCGCCCGGTCCCTGCGGTCCGGCGTCGACGGGGCATGGGGCCCCGGAGACGAAACCCAAACGGAGATATGAAAATGGCCAACGCACTTGGATATGTGAACGAAACGGAGACCGGCTTTGAAGGCACGCTCGCCATGATGAGCCTCTCGGCGCCGATCCGCATCGTGAAGAATGCGGACAAGGAAACCGACGCACAGCCCGATTACCGGGTCTATGCCGGTCGCCGGGGCGCCGATATTGGCGGCGGCTGGATCAGGACGGCCAAATCTTCGGGGCGGGCCTATGTGTCGCTGACCCTTGCGGATCCGGCATTCGGCCGCAGGATTTATGCGAACCTCGCGCCCGTCAAAGACGCCGACGGACGCCACGTCATCCTCTGGAACGCCAGAGACTAGGCGTTCGTCCGCTCGCTGACGAGATCGCCCGGACCCTGCAGGGTCCGGGCGGTTTTTATCGTTAAGAAACCCGTTTTGGCCCGGAACTTGAACCGTCTCTGAACGGATGAAAGGGCGATTCCCGCGGGTCGCCACGCATGCGAACCGCAAACCTCTCGCCCGTCTCAAGGATGGGAGATTGCGCGATGCCGGGGCGCCGGCGCTTCACGGCGAACGCCTATGACCGGCTCCTGTCGCTCCCCTGTTCGGGCTGGGCGTGGGAGTTCAAACGCCGGGATCCGGCGCTTCAATTCGCGCACCGCTGCGCAGGCGCCGTTATCGCCCGCGCCGCAAAACGCGCCGACGGCTCCACAATCTATCGCCTCACGCAGCGCTGCCATGTGGCCGAACAATTCGGCCTGCATTTCATTCCGGACCCGGCGCTGTCAGCCTTCGACGCGGCGCCGTTCTGGCTGCCCGAGGCGATGTCGGCGCGCTTCGACGCTGCGGTCGATGCGCAAGTCTCAGGGATAAACGGCGCGACGCGCCTCAATTGGGCCGATCTTCCCGGTGAAAAATTCTTTCTCGTCGCGCCCGGTCGCCGCGACAAACTCGTTATCCGCGCCCGCTCTTACATGGCGCAGATCGCCCTTGACGGCGACGGCGCGCTCATCCCGCAATCGGCGCGCTTTTCCCTGCAGCTGGGCGCAGACCGGCTGGCGGCGGAAAGCCTGCGCCATCTTGAGGAATTCGCACGCGCCTGCCGCGGGCTCGCGACACATCGCAAACCGCCGCGCGGCGCAAGCCCTGAGAAGCTTCGCGACGCCCTCATGGCGCTCGACGGCGCGCTTGCGGGTCTGTCGCGGCGGCAAACCGCCGAAGCCATATTCGGGGCGGATCGAGTGAAAGACGATTGGGAAAACGGGATCAATTCCTACAAGCAGCGCACCAAGAGGCTGGTCGATAAAGGCCTCGCGCTCATGACATCCGGCTACAGACGATTGCTTTAATCCGCCGCCGGAGAGGTTCGGTTTCGCCGCCCGCGAAATCGAACCTGCCGGTCCCGCGCGCCAGCGTCCAGAGTGTCCGCATGGTCCAGACGAGGCGAGGGGCAGCGCTGCGGCGCCGACAAAATGCGGGTGGCGAAAATTCCTTTGCCGAAGGCAGGCGGAAACGCGGCGAGGCCACGCCGAGGCGAGAGAACCGAAATGACCAACAATCAGAACGACAAGGGCAAAGACAAAAATCCGACGCTCGACAATGATGACGACCTCGACGCCCTTTTCACCGTCGAAGAGGCCGCAAAGCTGCTTCGCATGGGAAAAACGACGCTCAACCATTATCGATGCGAAGGGCGCGGCCCGATATACCGCAAGCACGGCGCCCGGGTTTTTTACACCAAGCGCAGCCTCCTCAGATGGTCCCGGCGAGACCGATTCAAGTCTACCTCCCAGCGCGCCGGACCCGACAAGTGAGGCTCGCGCCGCTCGCCGCCGCGCTCGCCGGCATTGCGATGGCGGGCGCAGGCCTCGTCCTGCAACACAATGACTTGCTCATCTGGAACCGGACCGGTTCGGCGCCCATCGGACTTTACCGGTTGAGCCAGGCGCCCCTCGCCCCAGGACGCCTGGTCGCGTTGTCGGCTGAAAGCAAAGCGGCGACATGGGCGTTCAATCGAGGCTATATCGGTGAAAACTGGCCGCTCCTGAAACGCGTCGCGGCCCTCCCCGGCGCTGAAATCTGCCGCGACAATCTCGAAATCTTCGTCGACGGAAAGCATGTCGCGACAGCGCTCGGCGCCGATCAAGTCGGCCAGAAAATGCCCGTCTGGCGCGGATGCATTACTCTCCGGGAAAACGAAATCTTTCTATTGAACGAAAATCCGCGCTCGCTCGACGGGCGGTATTTCGGCGCGACCGATATCAACGATGTGGACGGCGTCGCCGTTCCCCTTTTCATTCTTTCGGACTGACGAGGACTGCAAGCTCATGCAAGGCGCTGCAACGACCGGCAAGCAGCGGATAAGCGGACCCGGTAGGGCGAGATTAAAGCTGTGGCGCCGCCCTGTGGGCAGCGCCTTGTCTGCACATCTATTTTCTGGCGCCTGTTGCACAGCGTTGCGGCGCCGTGGTTTCGGGCAAGCCATTGTGTTTATTGACTCCGAATGGCGCCATGCGCGGATTTTCGAGACATGACGGGGCCGGACGACTTCACGCCGCGCCTCGGGCGCATCCGGGATGTCGGCAAGGCCGGCGGCAAGCGCGTGCAGACCCAGCTCAGGCGGGCCCTCGCGCGGCTCAAAAAGTCAGGAACGAAAGGGGCGTTCACGGGCAAACGCTACGGAGCCGGCGGCGCGGCGCGAACACGGGCGCGGACGAGCCTGCATCTGGCCCGCCAACGCGTACGGCGCGTCGTCGTCAAGGTGCATGTCGCGCGCGCCGGAAAAACCGGTCCCGGCCTCTACCGCGCCCATGTCGGTTATCTGCAGCGGGACGGCGTTGATCGCGACGGAGAAGGCGGGCGTCTTTATGACCGCGAAAGGGAAGATCTCGATCCGAAAAAATTCCTCGAGCGCAGCGCGAACGACCGCCACCAGTTCCGCATCATCGTCTCGCCCGAAGACGGCGCGGCGCTTGGCGATCTCAAACCCGCGATCCGGGAGTTCATGGCGCAGGTGGAGAATGATATGGGACGGCGGCTCGACTGGATCGCCGTCGATCACCACAATACCGGCCATCCTCATACGCATATTGTCGTCCGCGGCAGGGATGCGCGCATGAAGGATGTGGTGATCGCCAGAGACTATCTCATGCACGGGCTCCGGGAGGCGGCCGAGGACATCGTCACCGACCGCCTCGGCCCTCGCCGCGATCTCGAAATCCTGCGCACGCGTCACAGCGAAATCGACAAGGACCGGTTCACGAGCATCGACCGGGAATTGGAGCGCGCCATGAGCGATGGAAGGATCGTCGTCGCGCGCGCGCAAACCGAAGCCGGCCGGTTCAACCGTCATCTCGCCCTGGCGCGCCTCAGCCATCTCAAAGCGCTGGACCTCGCTGAGCCCGCCGGACCTGGCGCGTGGGCGATGAAAGCAGGATGGTCCGAAACGCTTCGTGACATGGGGCGGCGCGGCGACATCATCCGGACGCTCGCGCGCCAGCACGGACAGCGCAGAGAAGTCCGCTACGCAGAGACGCTGGCGCCGGACGCCGCGCCGCTGATCGGCGTCGTCCTCGACTCTGGCCCCGAAGATGAATTGCGCGATACGCGATATCTGCTGATGGAGGATTTCGACGGCCGCGCCTGGCATGTGCCGGCGGCGGCTATTGACCAGACGAATGCGCCGCCCGCCGGCGCGGTGGTCGAAGTGCGCCGCAGCCCCGCTGAGCCGCGCCGGGCCGACAGGACGATTGCAGAGATCGCGGAACGCAATGGCGGCATATGGTCGGAGGCCCTGCATGCAGAGGCCGATCC